>JASJAT010000106.1 GCA_030066885.1 Arenicellales bacterium
CCCGTTGATTTTTCCGCCTCTACTTCAGCCCATAGCGACCCGAGTACGCCGATTAGTCTTCGTCTTCGTATTTGAACGAAACCTTTACCTTTACGCGGTAAGCAACTACCTTGCCATCGTCTAACTGCAAATCTTGCTCCACTACTTCTGCGATCCGTAATTCTCTTAAGCTTTTACTTGCTCGCTCCACTGCTGCTGTTGCGGCCTTTTCCCAGGATTCGGTACTAACACCTACCAATTCAATGACCTTGTATACGCTTTCTGCCATTTTCGTTTCTCCTTTGGTTCTGCTAAGCGCGCAGCCTTCTCGTATATCAATTGGAGGTCGCGCATCGAGGTTTAATTATCAGTTAATAACTCAAACAGATTCAACTTAAAACAACTACGACTCTATCTAATTCGAGTGATTGGAGTTGGCCGAACAGAGACGAACGGATAACCTGAATTATTCCGATTTAAATAGATTCGATTGGTCCGATCCGGTGCTAATACCTGCCATTCGCTGAATTATGCGGAGTCAGCTTTTTCCGAAGAGCGCTCTAAGTAATCACAAAAGATTGTGTCAGGATATGTGCTAAGTTCCAGCGGGTCGTAGAATCTTAATCAATTCACCAATACTATGCCTGCCCAACCCCTGGTTAATCGCACGCTCAAACAATCCCCGGATAAACAATGGTATTTCGCTACTGAATCCAGCCTCTTCGGCAGATTCGATCATATAATCCGCAGTCGCCGCCCACACCTCAAGTGGAGCTTCTGTCTGTTCAAGCCTACCTTCCACAATTTTCCGCAAACCATCGATAGCTGCGCCTAAGTCATCATTAAGCATCTTTGGGAGATACTCAGCATATGTTTTAAGCGACACCCCCGTCGCTTCGCAAAGTGCAGCGCCGTTAAAAACTCCCAGGAACAGCCCCAAACTACCTGAAAGTATCGCGCTATCAAGAGCAGAGGCACTTCCCGGATCTACACCGAGATATTCGATTTGAGCCGCCAGAACGCGAAGCAGTGACTCTGCAATTGAAAACCCTTGCAGTACTGACTTTTGCCAACCTGAGCGGTGACGCCGAGCAGGAGTATTTTTCGGACGGTTTAACCAAAGACGTTATTACCGCGCTCGCCCTGTGGCGGTCTTTTCCGGTAATTTCCCGCAACTCGAGCTTCATCTATAAAGGCAGGGCGCGGAGTGGTTAGTTGGAGCTCAAAAAGCTGTTTCGGCTCGATAGCACAAGTTATATAGTGTCGCTCTTACTCCAATAGCTGCCGTTCATTGAGTTAGATCGACCGTTCTCAGTACGGGCCAAGAGCAACCATTGCGATGTGATTATGACAGGCCTCAAATTATCACTGGTAGGAAGTGAGCCGCAAATATGGTCAAATCTGCATTTATGGTTGGATCAAGCGCAAACCTGGAAATGAGCGCCTATTAGAATGAGTCAGAATCGAACAACAAGCAACGACATCGTTATCGAGGCTTGGAATACGGTACTGTTTGAAAAGTTCACCCGTTTTCGACACCTATTCGTTGAGGGGTACTCACGCCATAGCGACGAATATCTTAAGAGAAGCCCTTACCCATCGGGAACCACAGTGCTGGACATAGGGTGCGGGTGGGGAGATACCACAATCAAGATAGCTGAATCTGTGGGACCCAAAGGTAGGGCCTTCGGAGTGGACTGCGCCGATAACTATATCGGGATCTGTAATGCCGACGCTGCTGCCGCGGGAGTGGACAACGTCGAGTTTTTTGTCGCGGATGTGGAGTCTGAAGACCTAGGTGGGCCCTATGATGCCGCTTTTGCCCGTTGTGGAACTATGTTCTTCAATCTTCCCGGCCTGGCGATGAAAAACGTCAGGAAATCTTTAAAACCCGGTGGCAAATTTACCCAGATTGTATGGCGCAAGCGTGAAGATAATCCTTGGTTACACGATGCAGAGCTGTGCACGAAAGCAATTGTTCCAGTAGTTTCTCATGACGAAACTGATGCAGTGCATTGCGGCCCTGGCCCATTCTCCATGGCGGGGCCAGACATGGTCAGTGATATGTTGCAATCGATAGGATTCGAGTGCGTAGGGTTTGAACGATATGATGTTGATATGTGTATTGGAAGGGATATCAACGAGGCCGTTGAATTTGCCCTGGACATAGGTCCGACCGGAGAGATTATCAGATTGGCGGAAGAAGAGGGGGAGCGACTTACCCCTCAGGTCAGGGAAGCTCTCATGGATAAGTTCAGTGACAAGGTGCGCGATGATGGCAGTGTCTGGGCGGGTTCCAGTTCGTGGTTTGTGACTGCTTATAATCCCAGATAGAGAACACACGGCCTTGTTGAATAAATTTGTTACGTTGGGCTAGTCTACTTCTCGCAACGGATATGTCTTCTGCATCGCAGCGATAGTTAGAGGTTACTTTCAAAGCTGCATCTCTAGAAAACCTATTTTTACCGTCCACTGCCACCACCTCGACAACGCGGTCGGCAGCGGGTTTACTATAGCCACCGCCAACAGTTTGTTAGTTACTAACTCTGATGAAGATAGACGACCTGATGAACGAGGAAATGCGCAAGGCATTGCAGATCGATTGTGAATTGAAGGCAAAGGTCCCGTCGGATGGGCCGTGGGACACTGAGAGTTATCGTCGCCAGTACAACGTGTCGAGGGCGTACTGGAATCAAGACGGGCCTGCGATGGTGGAAACCAAAGATTTCGTGATTCACACACCGAACGAAACACGCTGTCGGATCCACTATCCAGAACACCTTTTGCAAACGCAGCGGGGTGCTCCAGTACTAATCTTTTTTCACGGCGGTGGCTGGGTAGTCGGCAATCTGGACACTCACGATCGCATGATGAGAGAGCTGGCCCATCGATCCGGCCATGCCGTGCTTGGCGTGGATTACCCGTTGTCGCCGGAAGTCAGGTTCAAAGATTCCTACAGCAGCGCGCTGCGCGTGGTAAAAACGGTATTGACTGAGGGTGCTCCTGAAGCCCTCGACTCGAGCAGGGTTGCGCTTGGGGGCGATTCCGCAGGCGCCCACATGAGTCTCTACTGTGCCTTACAGCTCAAACAATCCGGTCTGCCCCCAATTCGGGCATTGATACTGATCTACGGCGCCTTCGGCTTACTGGATTCGACGAGCCGCCGTTTGTACGGCGAAAATGACGTTGGATTTACCAGCACGTCGATGGATTTTTACATTCGGGCCTTGATGGGTGATGTTGACCCGAGAACTGCTGGTTATGACCTCCTAGCCCGGGACCTCAGCAACTTACCGCCGAGCCTGATCACTACTTGCGACCTGGACCTATTACGGGACGACAGCCTGGCCCTGGCGGGGCTGCTGACCAGAGAAGGCGTGGTGAATGAACTGGTCGAATACCAGGGTGTCTTGCATGGCTACGTCCACATGTCCGAACAGGTAAGCGCCGCAGTCGATACGCTGCAGCGCTGTGCCGAATGGCTGAAGACCTACGTTTGAGCGGCCAGGGGCCAGTGGTGGAACTCTTCCAATTTTGCTTGCGGTATACTTCTTATCTGAGACATCTATCGATCTAAGATAAGAACCGGCTTGAGCATACCAATAGAATTCTCGGGCGGGTGTGCCTGCGGCGCCGTTCAATATCATTGCTCTGCAGCCCCACTAAGAATGGTTAATTGTCATTGTCGAGACTGTCAACGTGCTGGCGGAGCGGGGTATTCACCAACTGTAATAGTAAGCCGTAGTCAATTTCAGATCATAAAAGGTGATCCGGCATACTATGAACGGACCGCGGACAGTGGAAACATTGCAAAGAGGGCGTTTTGCAGAAAATGTGGTTCACCCCTGTTTGCATCATCTTCTGCGCGGTCTGAATATGTAGGCATCAGGGCTGCGAGTCTAAACGATCCAAGTTGGTTTAAACCGACGGTCGACGTTTGGTGCGAAAGTGCACAACCTTGGGATAACTTAAGCGATACCACCGAAAAACACCCTTGTGCCTCCACCTGATATAGATTCTTACTTCTATGCTAGTAATGTCTGTTGTAGGTGGCTGTCCGCTGCATGAAAGATTCGGATATGTCAATTGCTATTGTTCACAGAACTTACACGGCAGTAATGTCAATATATGAACCCAATCTACCGGTAATCGGGAATGACATCATTGATTAGTATTACACCCGCATATGCAGCGCTGCTCGCTTTGATATTTTTCGGCCTCAGCGTGCGGACATTGCGCTTGCGCCGTGCTTTACAAATCCCCATTGGCGATGCTGACGACCAGAGCATGCTACGTGCCATGCGAGTGCACGCGAACTTCGCCGAGTACACACCTTTCGCACTCCTGTTAATCTTCATGCTTGAGTTGAGCGGAGTTAACAGCTGGCTAGTACATGGGCTTTGTATTTGCCTAACCCTGGGTAGACTTTCACATGCTTTTGGAGTCAGTAAGATTTCAGAAAACTACCGTTACAGGGTATTTGGTATGGCAATGACTTTCACAGCCTTACTGGGTGCCGCAGTGAGTTTACTCACGACCTATGCTTTGTCGATATTGTTCTAAACATTGCCAGACTCTCACTCAACTGCGTCGTCACGGAGATGGCCATAAATGATGACGATCCCTATCTTAGTTATTCGATAGTTTTGTTACCACAAACCCGTGATAGGTCATTCATGGCAAATTGTCGATGCCTTAGGTTCAATACTGTACCCGCAGTGTTAAGCGGATTGCATGGTCAAGCAAATCCTGTCCGGCAAGAGGAAACAACGCTTCCATGTGGGCTCCGATCGACCTTGTAAACGACCGTCCGACTTGCATCCTGAGTGTGGTTGAAGATGCATGATCATCTTGATGGTTAACGACTAAGGTCAGATCCGCCGCAACCCAAGACTTTAGTGATGGTAACGTGTGCACCCCAACCAAAGTCAGCTCCGTCTGGTCGAGATCGCGATCAGTATCACTGTGAAATGAATTGCGATATTCGCCAAGAATGCTGACTCGGGATTGCTGGCTGAACAGCAGTTGTATCCCAGCAAGGATACCCAGTTGATGCGTGCCGTCTCCGACTCCTTTTTCGACGTTGTCGCCATCCAGGCGAAGATCCATCCCAACTGCTGTTCTGAATAAGAATCCTCGCCAACGTTGTGTTCGTGGATAATAGATAGGCTTGATGCGGATGTCCGCCAAGCCGGTTTGATTCGAACCTGTGACATCCGTGCGCCAGTAGTTAGCATCGTAGTTAACTTTAAAGGTAGGATGGAAAATATAAGACCCCTCGATGGACAAGACTTCGCGATCAAAGCCGCCTTCGAGCTGGATGGAAGTGACACGAAAATCTGTAAACCTGACTATTGCAAGGGGATCGGAAGCAGCACCACCCGGTCGGGTCAGCGGTAGATCCGCTGCGACGCTAATGCTAGAGAACATTAGCAGTAACAACGACACGATTGGCGACGCTGATTTCATGTTTGTGCACGATAAGTGATGTACCGCTTAGGATACCTCCTCTGAAGCCGGCATACACGATTACACACCTGCCAGCGAAGATTTAGACAATGTTTTTAAAAGGTGTGTTTATGGTAAGTTTCAAAGGTCAGATGCTAATTAAGGAAGCTCTGAATAATTAACGATTGAACGATTAGATGGATCAAAATCGGCGCGGGCGCCATCTACAGTAGGAGCGGCGCGTAACCAGCCGTGATTCCGGCACGCTTTTAGCCGGAATCCATTGTTATTCGTTTCACAACGCGGGGACGTGATCAAAAACGGTGATCGCCTTGTAAGATCGATGTCCTTGCCGCGATTAGTCAGAGTTTCTTGCAGTAGAGACGCCCTCGCCGCGATTAGTCAGGGTTCCCTTAAGGATTTAACATGAGCAAACAGCGAGGCAAAAAGGGCGGACGGCCCTCATAAATAAGTCATGTCATTACTTCGAGCAACGAGAATAATACATAAATGAAAAAATCAATATCACTATTCGGCGTCGCACTCATTATCTTAAGTGTGACTGCCTGCGGTCGCTTGAACGAACGCATCGATCATGAGATAGAAGAGGTGGGTCAGGATCTCACCGAAGAACCCGTTAAAGTAGAGCGGGTGAAGATTCGACTCGGCGGAGGTTCTGGTCAGATCAAAGGTCTCACTATTCCCAACCCTGAAGGTTACGAAGCGGACAATGCCTTCGAGATGGATTTGCTGCGTATCAATATCGGTGTCTTTGCGTCGTTGGATAGGCCCCCAATTGTGTTGGACGAACTGGTGATTGATTCTCCAACCTTAAACCTAGAATTGAATGATCGGGGTGGGTCTAATCTGAAGGACATTGCTGATACCGTCCAAAAAAACAGTGAGCAAGCCGGTCATGAACCGGTAGAGGAAAAATCTGAATCCGACGATGGTCCAAAAAAGCCGACTCGGATTGCTGTACGTAAACTGCTCATTAAGGATGTGACCTTCAGTCTCCGGCGTGCTGACGGCACGTTCCGGTCTGGGACCTTACCCACCATTGAACTGACCGATGTTGGGGGTGATGAAGGGAAAACACCCGCCGGACTTGGTGCGACGGTGGTCATCGCCATGGCGGGGGAAATGCTCAAACAAGCGGTTGCTCACAAGCTCGTGGAGGGGCTCCGATTTGATGGAGAGAAAGTCCTTTCACTTCTGGATCAGCGACTTGCCCTTACGGCCGCGCAACAAGCGGAGGTGAAGGTTGTTGCAGAGAAGATCAGCCAGAGTCTTAATGACGCGATAGAAAGGTGGATAGAGGAAGGATTTATAGACCTTGCTTTGCTATCAGAAGATCTGGAACCGGTCGCTGAAGAAGCAAAGAATCTGATGAAAGACATTCTCGACAACGAACAAATGCAGGAGTTTCAGTCGTTCCTTGCTAACTTAGATGAGGAGGCGGTTGACACAATCCGAACTGCACTTGTAGACAGGTTGGCTGATGGGCTCGTACTCAAAGATGAGCAGAAAGTTAAACTGCGACCAATCCTGCGGCAACACCTGGAGAGCGTGGGGGAGCTCTTGAGCGAATTTGCAAACAATCCTGAGCGATCAATTGAAGCGTTCAAGGCTGACTACAACGCGCTGCAAAGTGATACCCGTCAAAAACTTCAAGATGTGCTTAGTGCCGATCAACTGGTGGCGTTGACTGAACGACAAGATGAGGTTCGGGACAGGATTCAAGGTATCTTTTTTTCAGAGAATTGATGTTTATCTGAGTCAATCTAATGATGCCAGTTTGGAAGACCAGGCGCCCACTCGCGGGATTCCTTTCCAGTAGTTAGGGAAGAGGGAAGCTGGAGATTAATTTATTGCAATATCCTTATTGCCAAAGAGAATAACCCAATAGAACCTATTCTCTGATTTGAAGGGGTTTGCAGGACACTAGTATATTAGGTCGTCGGAAATAAACCTTTTAAATCGAGAGAACAGCTGATACCAGTGGCAGACACGCCGTCACGCAAGCTTGCTGTAATTCTGCACGCCGATGTAGTTGGCTCGACTACCCTCGTCAAGTTAAATGAAACGCTTGCACATGAACGGATTCGGGATACATTTCGGCGACTTTCAGAGAAGATTAACGACCATAACGGAATCGCGCATGAGATTCGAGGTGATGCGCTCGTAGCCGAGTTTGCCAGAGCCTCGGATACCGTCAGTGCGGCTCTGGCTTTTCAGGTTGCTCATACTGAATACATTAAAACGCTAGCTGACGATATATGTCCGGAGGTTCGAATAGGTATCGCTATGGGAGAGGTCGTGATAGCGGATAACACAGTGACCGGTGAAGGGGTGGTATTGGCGCAGCGATTGGAGCAACTCGCCGAAGCCGGGGGCATAGTGATCCAGGGTGCCGCATATGAGACAGTGCCGAAAAGGCTGCCGTTCGACTATGAGAATCTGGGTGAGTGTGAACTTAAGGGATTCGACGAACCGGTCAAAGCTTACGCGGTCACCCTTAGGCCTGGATCGAACTTACCCGGGCCTGAATCACAAGCCCAGCAGGCTACCAGGGCACAGGACTCCCCTGACAAACCCTCCATTGCCGTTCTTCCCTTTGCGAATATGAGCGGTGACCCCGAGCAGGAGTATTTCAGTGACGGTATTACCGAGGATATCATCACTGCATTGTCGAGAATCCGATGGTTCTTGGTGATATCTCGAAACTCGGTTTTTACCTATAAAGGGCGGGCCGAAGACGTTCGCATTGTTGCTGAGCAGTTGGGAGTAAGGTACGTCCTAGAGGGTAGTGTCCGAAGATCTGGAAGCCGTGTTCGTGTAACAGCACAGCTGATTGATGGCAGTACGGGAAATCAGGTATGGGCGAACCGCTATGATCGAAATCTCGAAGACATCTTCGCCGTACAAGACGAGCTCACTGAAACCATAGTCGGTGCGCTTGAGCCTGAAATGGGAAAGGCCGAACGGGAGCGCACTAAATTAAAAAGGCCAGAGAATCTGGATGCCTGGGATTTCTATCAGCGTGGACTTTCACATCTTTATCGGGTCAGTAAAGAGGACTTAGCTCAAGCTCATCAACTGTTTCGTGATGCAATTGTCCGTGATCCGAACCTGGGGCTGGCCTACGCCGGTGTTGCGGAGACTTACTATTTCACCTTGGTCTACGGCTACTCAGACTCGCCGGAAGAGGATCGGAAATCAGCCCTGCTTGCAGCGAAAAAAGCCGTTGAGCTTGATGATGAAGATGCGGCGGCGCATTGTACGCTGGGAAGGATATACTACGTACGCCGAGAGCATGACCTCGCTATCGAGGAGCTCCAAATAGCTTTATCGTTGAATCCAAGTTTGGCGTGGGCACATTACAGCGTGGGTGCGAGTTTGGTATTCAGCGGTAGGGCGGAGGAGGCTGCTCCGCACCTTGCAACGGCGATCAGACTGAGTCCGCGCGATCCGAATATGGGGTCATTCCTAGTTCGAACTGCTGATGCGCACCTATTCATGCATAACTTTGAAGAATCGGTAGTGTGGGCGAAGAAAGCACTAAGACAGCCGAATTTTCAATGGTCTCGATACGCAGTTCTTCTATCCGCGCTTGGCTATCTCGGTCGGCAGGAGGAGGCGCAAAGGACATTAGCTGAGGTATTAAAGGAACGGCCAGATTTTTCGATCGAATTCGTTCGCTCGACCCATCTTATCGCTGACGCAGGTGACATGACCCATTATCTGGAAGGTCTTCGTAAGGCGGGTGTTTCGGAATAACTGATTCAATGTCGAATATTGCACTATTTGAATAACCAGGAACTCACGCCCGTGACATGCTGTCTTGATAAATATTTCCTCATTGATGCGTGGAGCTAAGAAATGAGTTTAAAGCGATATGTATTGACCATCCTGATCGGTAGTTTGGCGTCTTGCCTAACCGGCATTGCCAACGCTCAAATCAACAAACACCTGGTTGAAGCGGCGCCGAAGGAAGAGCCCGCACCGATGCCGCATATCGATCCGGCGGATCCGGACCGGCCCAAGGTCACCGGTGACAAGTCAACGAATACATGGCGCTCGGAACGCGATGCGGCCCGAAATCCACAACGCACGCCGGGTCCAATAGACATACAGCGCTACGACATTCAACTTGAGCCGGTCGGGATCAAGACCTTCTTCCAGTTGCCGATCGCACTGTCTCAGAACGATCTCGTGGCTGGAAAGGTCGACGTCGCTATCTTTGGAGCACCGACTGGGGCACTACCGCACTCGGTTGGCAGCGTGTGGGCGCCGGCCGAAGTCCGCTACACACGGGACTGGGGTGGCTACGGGGACCCGAAGTTCCCCCTCAGCTGGATCGAATACGAGACGCTGATGAATCCTTTCGGGACACTGAGTGCTGTGGACTACGGCGACAGCGGCATGGATCCCTATAGCCAGACCCGGACGCTGGAAGAAATCCGCCGCATCACGCGCGAAATCGCCGAGACCGGCGCGATACCCTTTGCCGTAGGTGGTGACCACTCGGTTCCGAATGGCACGTTCCGAGGCATTGTCGATGTCTATGGCCGCAAGCAGGTGGGCTTTCTCCATTTCGACGTACATTTGGATCGTGGAACGGGTAAATTCGGTCATTTCTACCATTCGGGTAGCTACATGAATCTGGCGGTGAAAGAAGGTCTGCTCGATGGCAGGCATGTGGTGCAGTTCGGCATGGGCGCCCCGGCGTTCGGCGAAGATCTGTACGATGAAATCCTTAAGGAAGGGGGACATGTCTACCATCTTCACGAGATCAGACGTGACGGTGTCAAGGAAACGTTCGATAAGATCTACGAGAATTTCAAGGACATCGATCTGGTGTACGTATCATTCGACATCGACGTATTCGACATGTCGTATGCACCCGGAACCGGTTCGTCGGAACCGACTGGCATGAGCCCGAACGATCTATTCCCGCACCTTCGTCAGTTCGCCGCGACGAAAACAATCGTCGGCTTCGACGTTGTCGAGTTCAACCCGTTCTACGACAACAAGGGCCAGCAGACCGCACGCTTGGTCCGGCGTGTGATGCTGCAGTTTCTGACCGGCATCGCTATGAAGAAAGCCGGGATGGACCCGAACTACATACACCCGCGGGTCGAAGGTGATCCGTAAAACCGGGGACAGTATACTTTTTAAAAGGGCTGTAACAGCGGCACACAAACAAAACCGTTATTCCGGCATGCTGTTGGCCGTAATCCATTGTTACTCGTTTTCTTGGGTCTCCACTTTGATGCGGGACCACACCTGGATTCCCGCTAACAACGTGCGGGAATGACGTAATCTAAAACAGCGATTAACCGTAAGATCGGCACCCTCGCTGCGATCCTATCGGCGCGGCGGCGTGCCTCTTACAAATGGTTTCCATTGTTGTGTTCGTGGGAGCGACGCGTCAAATAGCCGTCATTCCGGTAAGCGTTAACCCGAATCCATTGTTGCTCGTTTTCTTAGATCCCTTTTTGAGGCGAGGGCTACGCCTGGATTTCCGCGAATGACGTGATCTAAAAAGTATACTGTCCCCGGTTTAATTAGTTGTGGCGGAGGCTCTCCGGCGCGATGTAATCCGGATCGGTGATGCCCAGCTTGCGTGCCGCTGTACCCGCGAGGAAAGCACGCATCATGCGGTTGACCATGAGTGCCGTGTTGTAGTGACGATCATCGAGGAGCGGCGTGTACTCCACGAAATCGATCATCAGAACCTCGTTCTGGATGGCCAGACCACGGAGCATGGTCAGAGCTTCGATGGCGTTGAGTCCCCCAGGTTCTGGATTCGAAGTTCCCGGAACATGGGCTGTATCAAGCACGTCGATGTCAAAAGATATATATATCTTCTTACCTTTTAGCTCTTCCTTGATCCGCCCCCAGACGGTCTCGAACCCATCGCGCTCGAACTCGGGCATGTAGTGGTATTGGTCACCGACTTCACGTACCCACTCGAGTAATTTCGTGCTGTGGTATGGGCTCCGAATGCCGATCGAATGTAAATCTTCACCTTTTACCCAGCCCTGTTCGTAAGCATAACGTCTGGCGCGCGCACCATGCGTGAAAGTGCCGAAGGACTTTCCAAAGTCTTCCATATCGAAATGTGCGTCGAAATGCACCATGGCAAACGTCTGTGGTCCGTAGTGATCTACCAGTGCCATGATGGACGCAACCTGGGTTCCGTGATCACCACCCATCACCAAGGGGATCACGCCTGCTTCAAGAATCTCTTTTACTACAAGAGCCTGGTCCGCCATGTTACGGGCATAGAGCAGAGGGTTTTGGTTGGCGTTGCCGTAGTCAACGACGTTCAGATGCTCGAAGTAGTTGATATTCAGATGCATGTCATGACCTGTTTTTGCATGGTCATAGCTTCGGATCAGGCGCATCTGATTCGCTGCCCATTGTGTTCCACCCGTGGGCTGGAACCACGAGGGAAGGCCCACGTAAGCAACATCCACTTCACCTGCCACAAGGTCCTCCTTTGTTAGCGCGACGGGCAGACCCATGAAGGTTGGGAAACCATTGATACCTGAGACCACCTCGTATCGCTGCAGATCGATGGGTCCGGGTTCACGTTTGGGGTCCCCGGTGCGGTCACGGCGCTTATAGTATATGTCCCATCCTTCACTGATATTCTCAATCAAGGGGTTATCCGGATCTCGCCACGGTTGCAGACTTGCTGGCAGGCCGTCGATTTTGGCGTCATCGGTTAAGTCAGGCGCCGGCTGCTCTGCGGCAACCAGATTCGCGGAGCCTAGGACTAGAAGGAGCAACGCCGTCAGTGGAGCTACTCGAGCAAGTGGAAATTGATTCATGACGAAACTCTCCATTTAGTTAAAGTCGACATACATTGGGAAAACGATGCCACGAAAAGTCGATGTGGATCTACGTAAATAGTGCAACTTATCTGTTATCTGATAGTCTGTTGTGAAAAGAACAAACGTCGTCTAACGGCTGTCAATCAATAAATTAGAGTGAAATGACCTGTCAATCAATTACCCTTCGGGATGCCGACGAAATCGAACGATTCTTCTTCAAAGCGACGGGGATGAAACCGGGCTACTTTCAGCTTTCGAAGGGACAGGTTGATTTACAGATACGAAGTGTTGAACTAGCCGGGGTGACCCTGATGTGGTCTCGGACACCGGGCCGGGTGCGTTGGTGTGATCAAATGACAGGTGAGTCGCTCCACATAGGATTTGCAGTAGAGAGTTTCGGTCCCATTACAACCCGGGGGCGAGCAGTCGATGCTAATGACGCTCAGGTCTGGATACCAGGCAAGGAGATGGATCTCATTATGGCTGGCCCCTATCTCAGCCTTGATATCGGGGTCGAGCCACAGCTGGTAGAAGAACTCGGCTGGCAGATTGACGGAGAGCCTATAAAGAAAGTCCCTGGAGATCGCCTCGCCAGATTTATCCGGACGTGTGAATGCGCGTCGCGAATCGTCTCCCGGGTGCGTCGCGGAGCCCTAAACGCGCAGTTGGGTACCAAACCCTGGCGCGACTTGATACTCGATCAGCTCGAGCCCATTCTCCAACCTTGGTTAGCCGAATCACAAAAAGAGAACCCCCAACTATTTTGCGGTACGCGCTACTACAGGCTCTTGAAACAGGCAGATGAATTCTTTGACGGGTTAGCATGCGGTGAGCCGTTCGAGGTCGATCAGCTTGTTAAATCGACAGGCGTGTCGAGGAGGGCGATTTTCGATGCCTATCGTAAGTTGCTTGGTATTGGCCCGCGCCGATATTTTGAACTCAAGCGGTTGTATCAGCTCAGGCACCACTTAAAAGAAGCTTCGAAGCCTGATGTCACCGTGGCAAAGCTGGCCGTCGAATTGGGTTTCGGGGATCTCGGCCGACTGGCGGCTCTCTACCGTATTCAATTCGGCGAGAATCCGAGCGAAACACTCCAACGTACGTGACTCATCACAGATCTGCCACAGTCTGAACCCTGTCTTATGGATCTGTTAGGAATTGTTTGGCAATCTTCGCGGTTACTCGACTGCCATCATCAGGTGACTTCAATTGCACGAACGAAGTGAATCCCGTTCCGGCGTCTGGGATACCCTAAAGCGCGAGCCGCTAGCGCATTTTTTGAGTGTCGCAGCCCTGCTGTTCATCGGTCATGCCGTTTTCTCCGGAGATGGGCGAGAAGTCATCACAGTCGATGTCCCCACGCAGGAGTATTTAATTCAACAACAGCAGGAACTGATCCTGCGTCCGCTGACGGAGGAAGAAAAATTTAAAGCTGTTGAGTCTTTCATCGAAGAGGAAATCCTGGTGCGCGAGGCCCGCAAGCGTGGTTTTGAAAACAGCTCCCGGATCCGAACCATGCTGATCCAGAACATGCGGTTCTTCATGGCGAGCGAGATTCCGGAGCCCACAGAAGAAGACCTGCGCGTATTCTTCGAGGAAAACGCCGATCGATTCAGGATGGAACCCTCCATCACCTACGATCATGCGTTTTTCTCCAACCCGGAAGACGTACCCCCAGACACGTTGGAGCTGTTACGCGCCGGTGCCGACCATCAATATATCGGAGATACCGATGCGGTGAGCGCTAAGATGATCGGCATGACTGAACGACAGGTCATTAAGAGCTTTGGACGGGATCTGGCGCCAGCCATCCTGGCGATCGAGGATGAACAATGGCATGGACCATTTGCTTCGGCCCACGGTACGCATTTTCTTCGTGTTGCTGAAAGGCGCCCGGCAAGGATGCCTTCCTTCGAAGACGCACGGAACTGGCTAGAGCAGGAATGGGTGATGGCTAAGAACCGGGACATCGTGGAACGTGAACTCGATGTCATGCGCAAGAACTACCGCATCGAAGTACTCGAGCCCAGTCAGGATCAGCAATGATCCGATTCGTACTCTGGCTAATGCTACTGTTGGTCGCGCCACCGGTTCCGGCTCATACTTTGGGCGTGGACAAAGCAAGCCTGGTGGAACTGACAGATGGCAGTTATCACCTAATCTCGCACGTGCCGCCACGCTATCAATCCATGATCACCACACCCAAGCTGCCGGAGCGCTGCGCGCTGGAAGGGAGTCCGCGCGGTGCAAGGGGCGCCTATGAAGTGCGTTTTGTGTTTATGTGTGAATCTCCGCTAACAGCGAGCGACGAAATCATTCTGCCCTGGCGACGGGAGGGTGCAATGATGACGGTGACCTGGCGGGATCAAGAGTCTGTTACGAAATTCGCCGGCAAGGAAGGCGGTGTCATCACCCTGCGGCTGGAAGAGTACCTGGCGGGCTCCGGGTCCTTCTGGGCCGGAGCCAAACGCTACACTCTATTGGGCATCGAACACATTCTGGTTGGCGTTGATCACCTGTTGTTCGTACTTGCACTGCTTTTTGTGGTGCGTAGCGGATGGAAATTGGTGCAGACCATCACCGCCTTCACTGTTGCCCACAGTATCACGTTGGGACTTGCAACTCTGGGCTACATTAACATGCCTTCGGCGCCGGTCGAGGCTGCGATTGCATTATCCATCGTCTTCCTTTGCGTGGAAATCGCGCACGCCCGGCAGGGCCGTAGTGGGATAACCTTTTCTTATCCCTGGGTGGTTGCATTCGCGTTTGGCTTGCTGCACGGTCTTGGTTTCGCCGGCGCGCTCTCAGAGATCGGCTTGCCGCCGCCGGAAATTCCCCTGGCCTTGTTTTTTTTCAATGTTGGCGTGGAGTTGGGACAGCTGATTTTCGTGTTTGCGGTGCTCGCGGTCGTAGTACTGCTGCATTACGGCGCTGGTATTTCTCGGGAATCGAAGATTTTTCTGAAATCGGAACGTGTCGTGGTTTATATCATTGGCATACTAGCCTCGTATTGGTTAATCGAGCGAGGGTTGGGGGTCTTTCCAACGTTGGCTTAAATTGCCTCATGAAAATCGTCTACATCGGCTCGTCTACCATACTGTCTTACCTCCCATTGCATGCGTTAATAGAGTCCAATCGTATGGTCTGTGCCATTGCTATGGAAGGCCGTCAGGGGTCTTCTCCCCGCGAACACAGTTTGCCTGTGGTCGTTGAGGGCTCGTTCTCAATTGCGTCGCTGGCGTTGATGCACGATATCCCGCTAATTGAACTAACTGACGACTGGCCGGTTTTGGTTGAACGGCTGACTGAGATTGCCCCCGATGTCATTCTGGTTTCGTGCTTTGGGCGAAAACTTCCTGATGAACTGGTTTCGATTCCACACAGAGGCTGCTTCAATTTACACCCGTCGTGGCTTCCTGGCTTCCGTGGCCCGGCCCCTGTGTTCTGGCAAATGCGGTCAGGTATAGAACCACTTGGCACCAGTCTGCACTGTGTGTCTTCTGAGATCGATGCGGGTGATATCGTGGCGCAAGCACACGTCTCAGTACCCGACGGCGCCAATCGACAAAAGGTGGACGGTTTGTTGGCTGAAGCCGGAAGCCGATTAATCGAAGCAACACTGCGCGAGATTGAATGTGGGTCGTTGCAGCGTACCCCCCAAGTGCGTAGTAGTGCTTCATACCAGAAACTCCCGACGCCCGATGACTACGTAGTCAGTACGCGCTGGACGGCAAGACGAATGTACAATTTTATTTGTGCAATACGAGCACCCGGGATCGTTTTTCCGTGCGAAGTCGATGGCCGGATCTATCGATTGACCGAAGCAAAATCATTCCGCGACAGCGGTGACATTCGACCGTCGGTCAAGGGCAAAAACATTTCGATAAATTGTAGCCGTGGAATCGTCGAGGCGATATATGAAGTAGATAATGAATAGACAATACCGCTTGGAGGCTTCGGCGACTAAGGTTGAACGGGTTGCTCCATGTGACGCGATGTAGATTTGAGAATCATCTCCTCGCTCCTTGTCATTCCTGTATGCACTCTAATTACCGTCATTTCCGCATGTTGTTAGCGGGAATCCATCTGCATCATCATTCCCGCTTCCGTTTGGTTCCACGGGGATAATGTCTCGCGTACATGGAAAGTTAGAAGTGCACTCTCAGAAAGCGCCAAGTTGCTGTCTGGTTGGTTCAGCACAACAATACCAAGGTTCTGACATGCGAGGGATTTTCTCTCCAAAGTGACCACGGGTGAGCACCAAACAAGGTTCGCCTGCGGCGCGATGAGCCAGTCGCCAGATTTCTGAAAACGTTTCACTTCTGGAGTGGCCTTCTAGCTCGGCGCTCGCCGCGCAGGCCTGTATCGTTTGCTGGAGCTTGTCGACGCGAGGATCCTGATGGTGCCAGGGATATCCCAGCGTAGCCGGGTCAAAGTCTTGTACCCGTTCTGCGAATCCAGGCAGTTTGAACAAATATGAACCTTTCGGAACTAACAAACGAATAGACAATTGAACCGGAGGGATGCTCTCAACAAGATTGAGATCAACAATTTGCTGTAATAGATCCAAATAGCCGTGCAACGTTGTCCATGGCGTAAACGCGACGAATGTAGGAGCCAGTGCAATACCAGCATTCCGTAGTATCCCTACTGCTGCAATAAAATCTTCTCTCGTATGACCTTTGTCTAGATACTCCAAAATTTGGTTGTCCACCGATTCCACGGCTGAGGTGATGAACAGGCAGCCCGTATCCTTTAGTTCGCTCAACAGTTCTTGGTGTTGGAGAATGTGTTCAATCTTTATGGTGACGTCGTAGGTAACCTGTGGAAATTCTCTGTGTAACGCACGCACTACTTTGAGCGCGTGACCCGGGCCGTTTAAAAAGTCTGGGTCTCCGAAGGAAATATGCTCAGCACCCGCGTGAACTTGATTGCGGATATCGGATACGACCACATCGCGGGGCACAATACGAAACTTTCCATCGTATACGGGGACCACTGGACAATGGCGGCATAAATGTTTGCAGCCCCTCGAAGCTTCAGCGAATCCCACTGTTTTTGTGAACCCATCGGGCAGTATCAAATGAGCATAGTTTGAAAGCGCAGGCAGCGTTGTCCGATTTGGCACCAGGAAAGGTATTTTGGAGAGATTGACTACCGGTTCGGTTTGCACCGCGCTCATATCCGATCGAAGACGGTCAACCATCGATAATAGCCCTGACTCGAACTCACCCCCTAAAACAGTATTGACGCCAAGCCTTCGCAATAAATCCTCATTCATCGGTGCATAAAGCCCATATGTACAGATGTGGGCTCTCGGCGCGATACCGCGAATTCTGGGGAGCAGCTCAGCGGCGATGCGTGTCGCCGTATGCATGGCAATATAGATGCCTACCAGCTGCGCCTCGGCTAACAGTTTGGCATCCAATTTCTGTATAGACAGATCTATGCAACGAACTGTACACCCAGCTTTCGTCAGCAGGGCGGCAGGTTCCGCTAACCCAAATGGCTGACGGCCTATTTCATAGGGATTTACAAGGACGATCTTCACAATTCTCTCAGTGGTCGGATCCGACTAAACTCCCGCACTTAGTCCTGGAGACAGGCTTACTGTAGAGTAGTTCCATTTCAGATGCCAACAAGCAAAGTTCCTGCAGGGTGGCCAATCAAATAAAATCTTGATTTACGCGTCGATCAACGAACTAATTGGACTACGGCGAAACCAAGGGCCTCTACCGGAGGAGTGATGTGACCACGATATCTGACCTTGTGTTTACTGGCTACCAACCAGGTGGGTTGGCAAGACTTTGCGCAATCCAAACAGAATACTACGCACGCGATTGGGGCTTTGGCCATCTATATGAATCGGTAGTTGCCTCGGATATCGGTGAATTTCTTCAGCGGTACGATAAAAAACACGATTTTGTGCAACTGGTCTTAGAAGCGGGTGAGGTGAAAGGTGGCATTGTCATTGACAGTCAGGACGGAAAACAGGCGCAACTGCACTGGTTTATTCTGGACGATGGATTGAGAGGACTGGGTGTTGGAAGAAAGTTGATAACGGCGGCTATGAATTTTGTAAGAGAGCAGGGGATACCGCGTGTTTATTTAACCACCTTTGACGGACTAAATGCCGCGAGGCATCTCTATGAAGAGGCTGGATTCAAACTTGTGGAAGAACAACTCGCGTCGACGTGGGGCCGTACGATCAAAGAACAACGGTTTGAGTGGAAAGACACTTCCCTTGAGCCATGAATGGGCGATATCTTAAAAGCCTTGATGGTCGATCGGGGCGGAGCCTCATCATCTAGTACCCTCAATAAAAATTGGCAAAGCGGGCGCGTTAGCCAACAAGCACCAAGACGAATCATTTATTCGTTTTACACTAATAAACTCGTTACAGAACCTCACACCGTAGAGGACAAGAGCATGCTATCGATAAAACTATGTCCTGCGCGTTTCCCGGTCCGGACATGTGCGCTACTTGGCGCTTTGGTTGTTTTGGTGATCGCCAAACCAGCGCTTGGGGCCGACCTTGACCAACCCAGCTGGTTACCTATGGCCGTCGGACTGTTCGGGGGATTAGCTTTGTTTCTATTCGGAATGGAGCAAATGACGACAGGACTGAAGGCCGCAGCCGGGGACCAAATGAAATTCCTTCTCGGTAAGCTGAGTTCTAATCGCGTGACCGGTGCCATCACTGGTGCGATCGTAACCGCTGTCATCCAGTCTTCTTCGGTTACGACTGTGCTCGTAGTCGGCTTCGTAAGCGCTGGTCTTATGACGATGACACAGTCCATCGGAATCATCTTTGGTGCGAACGTTGGAACAACTGTCACCGCCCAAATCGTGGCATTCAATATCACGGCTGCAGCACTACCCATGATCACCATCGGTTTTGCAATGATTTTTACATCGAAAGGGGGCAACGGGCGTCATTATGGTGCCATGCTGATGGGATTGGGGCTCATTTTCTTTGGCATGAATATAATGGGTGAGGCGATGGCACCACTACGCACCTTTCCACCCTTCCTAGAGCTGATGCAGGCTTTGGAAAATCCCTTACTCGGAATACTGGTTGCCGCAGTCTTCACCGCGCTGGTGCAGTCCTCGTCGGCAACGATCAGTCTCGCTGTAGTCATGGCGACGCAGGGATTCGTTACTTTGGCTGCAGGCATCCCTATAGTGTTCGGGGCTAAGATCGGCACCTGTATCACTGCTATGCTCGCCGCTATCGGTAAACCCCGCGAAGCGGTGCAGGCCGCATCCGTCCATGTTATTTACAATGTCTTGGGTGCATTGATCTGGCTCCCTTTTGTCAGCTTGCTTGCTGATGCGGCTATCGCAGTTTCACCCACGGAGGAGCACCTGGGCGGTGCAGAACGCCTTGCAGCGGAAGTCCCCCGACAGATTGCGAACGCCGCCAGCATCTGGGCTACGGCCAACGTGATCATATTCTTACCATTTGTGGGGCTATTCGCTGGGCTGGTGCAGAAGCTGATTCCTGTGCGACCAGAACCGGAGAAACTGATCATACGTCCCAAATACCTAGATGACGAACTCATTGGCGTCCCCGCACTAGCTCTGGAACGCGTCCAACTCGAGATTGGGCACATGGGTGAGTGGGTTCGCAAAATGCTGGACAATTTCAAGCCGGCATTGGAGCAAGGCGATGCGGAAAATTTCAACGAGATTGTCAAGGATGCCGATCGCGTCGTGCTTTTGCGCGACTACATTCTCGATTACGCACGAAGGATCAGTCAGGGAGAATTGACCGATAAGGAGTCTGCTCAGCATACCCGACTTTTAGGCATCGCATTAGAAGTCGAAGGCATGGCAAATACAATTACAAGAGAGCTGGTACCTATTGGTCAGGCTTTTCAGGAAAAGAGGATCGAGGTCAGCCAGACTACCGGTGAAATGCTCGACCAGGTTTATCAATCGGTTTGCGGCGCACTCGACGACGCTCTTAGAGCGGTCGTTAAAGACGATCAGGGTGCGGCGCAAGACGTACTCGTGCGTCGCGATGACTTCTGGCGAATGAGTGAAGAAGTGTTACAACGACAGGTCGAACGCCTTGCATTGGACGATGCCGATCGCCTGTTGAAACATCGGCTGCAAACCGATGTTCTCGACAAGCTCCGTCGGATCTACATACTGGCTGAGCACCTCGCAATTAAGGTGCTACCGGATACTGTGGTCGCGAAAGAGCTTGAGGCTCAAGTTTAACCAGATCTTACGTACGCCCAAATCGCCATCACAGAGGATTCGAGTCGAAGTCTGCAAAGTGTTCCTTGAGCTTATTGGTGTCGGCAGAGCTCCAATTTCTTGGTTCTGTAACTTCGACCCAGGCATCGATATAGTGGTTGGGTGCGAAGTTGTGGCCGTACCCTGAGGGGACGCCGGTCGACACAATCATGTCAAACGCCACCTGGAGGAAGGTGACAAGCGGATAGAATTTCAAATCGGGAGAAACATCGGGACCGCGGTTGGGACCGAGCCAGTCGGGCTGCGTGTAAGCTAGGTCGACGGAGAAAAAAGTCATCGGATCGCTTGCGTACTGCAAGTACACCACTCGAAACGAACCCCAATTGGCGTCTCCGAGGTCGGGAAAGCCATCCTGGTTCATGAAGCGGATCACGGAGCTGTCGCGGAAGACCGGTCGCCACTGCGGTGAATCGGGACGACGATCGTTGGTTACCGTGTTCCAAAATCTACTGGGAAATGGGGGCCCGCTCCACAACGCACCATCGATGGGATCCGAAAGGATTGTCAGAAAGTCGACGGTATCCGCGGAACCAAATGCACCGAGGCTGAGTCCATGGAGGTAAAGCCGCGGGCGCCCATCGCGAGGTAAACTGCTCCAGTGGTCGTATATCGCATCGAACAATGCCCTCCCTGTCCGACTCGATGCCTCCGGCTCGACCAGCAAGGTGAGCCAACTCGGAAGATAGGAGTATTGCATCCCGACGATAGCGGTATCACCTCCGTGTAGGTATTCCACCGTGTCCACGGCTGCAGGGTCAAGCCAGCCTGTACCCGTGGGGACCGCGACAATCAGCATGGATCGCTCGAAACCACCAACCCGTATCAACTCGTCCAGTGCGATTCGGGCGCGTTCTTCAAGGCTGTCACCCGTGTTGTACCCGGCGTAAACCCGGATGGGATGCTTGGCGTCCCGCCGGAGCAGTGCCGTGATGTCATCTTTTTTCGGTCCATACAAGACGAAGCGTTTCCCATTCCTTCCGATATCGTCCCAGGAGATTACAGACCGCGCACTGCCTGATGCCATGCCATCTTTGGGGGGTTCGTACTGATCATCAAGCACCTGGTCCAGAGCGGCAAAAGTATTGTCCAACGCATGTAAGGCGGATTTCAGAAGCACGCCGGTGGTGAGAGTAACAAGTGCGTACCCAACAACTGTGAGGCCTAGGACGATAGCCACGCGGCGCGGCAGCATGTGGGCTATGAAGTTTATGGCTTTAGTGACGATGAACAAAATCAGTCGGAATGTCAAAATAATGACCAGCGCTGTCGCTATTGCAACGCTCACAACAGTGACAGGATAACCGCTTTCGATCTCATCCATTTGCATCAGCAGGTGTATTGAGTTTTGCCAGTTAGCCATTTTGCCCAGCATGAAAATGGCCGCTACGATCAGTGTACCCAAGAAGAGCCAGGTCGCGAATCGGGCAGGCTTCCCCTCGAGGCTTTTAAGTCCCATGTACTTCCAGATCTCGTGCATCGTCGCCCCAATCGCGTAACCCAAAGCGAAGACGAGACCGGTTAAGACACCTTGAACAAGTATCGCGCGTGGCAGCATCGAGGGTGTTAATGAGACGCAGGCCAGTCCCAATCCTGTGATCAATCCGACGGCGGAGAACGAGGAGATGAAACGGCGTAGGAAGGACATAGTGTGATTCAACCAGAAGCTCCGATTCCTAGGCAAGAGG
>JASJAT010000107.1 GCA_030066885.1 Arenicellales bacterium
TATCTTAATCCCGTTGATCTTAGCGGTGGCCTATTTCACATTCGCCGAAAGAAAGCTTATCGGTTACATGCAGATTCGGATCGGGCCGAATCGTGTGGGTCCCAGAGGTTGGTTGCAGCCTATCGCAGACGTAGTAAAACTCTTATTCAAAGAAGCCCTAATCCCATCGAACTCCAATCGATTTCTATTCTTGCTAGCACCGGTGTTGACCCTCACTCCGGCCCTCGCTGCTTGGGCAGTTGTACCTTTTACCGATCACTTGGTGTTGGCCGACATCGATGCTGGTCTTTTGTACGTCTTGGCGCTCACGTCAATGGGTGTATATGGAGTGATTATCGCGGGCTGGGCATCCAATTCAAAGTACGCTTTTTTAGGCGCGATGCGATCTGCGGCTCAGATCGTCGCCTATGAGATTGCGATGGGGTTCGCGTTGGTTGGGGTATTAATGGCGGCGGGTAGTTTGAACCTGCGCGAGATTGTGCTAGCGCAGGAAGGTGGAATCCATCATTGGTACGTGTGGCCGTTATTCCCTTTGTTTCTGGTTTACTTTATCTCAGGTGTGGCCGAAACCAATAGGGCCCCGTTCGATGTCGCTGAAGGTGAATCTGAAATCGTAGCCGGCTTTCACGTCGAGTATTCGGGCATGAACTTCGCATTATTTTTCTTAGCCGAATACGCCAACATGCTGCTCATTTCCGCGCTGACCGTAGTGATGTTTTTGGGAGGTTGGGAGCCTGTTTTTCACGTCGCACCGTTTACCTGGATACCCCCGTTGTTTTGGCTGTTGGGCAAGATAGCAATCGTAGCTTTCTTTTTCCTTTGGTTTAGAGCCACTTTCCCGCGCTATCGATATGATCAAATAATGCGTTTGGGATGGAAGGTATTTATACCTGTTACCTTGGTGTGGATCGCTGTCATAGGTTTTTGCACCTTCTTTACACCGATCGGTCATTGGTTTCATTAGTATGGGTGCCTCGATACAACACTACTTTAAAAGCTTCCTGCTATGGGAGCTGGTTAAGGGCTTACGCCTAACCGGTAAACACCTGTTCTCACGTAAAATAACAGTCCAATACCCGGAAGAAAAAACGCCTAAGTCTCCGCGTTTTAGAGGATTACACGCCTTACGGCGATATCCAAACGGTGAAGAACGGTGTATTGCGTGCAAGCTTTGTGAGGCGGTTTGCCCGGCTCTGGCCATCACCATCGAATCAGAAGAAAGAGAAGACGGTTCACGGCGTACCACACGCTATGACATTGACTTGTTCAAGTGTATTTATTGCGGTTTTTGTGAAGAGGCCTGCCCTGTTGATTCGATTGTAGAAACCCATATCCACGAGTTCCATTTCGAAAATCGGGGAGAGAACATCATTACAAAGGACCAGTTACTCGCCATCGGAGACAAGTACGAAAAAGAGATCGCTGAAGCTCGAGCGAAAGATTCGCCCTATCGCTGATCTCGCTAAAGGAAAAATGATAATAACAAAGCAAAAATCGTTATGACCTTCATTCAATTCGCATTCTATTTCTTCGCCAGCGTATTGATATTTGCGGCTACGATGGTCGTGACCATCAGAAACCCCGTTAAAGCAGCATTGTTCCTGGTACTCGCTTTCTTTAGCGCAGCTTGTGTTTGGTTAACGCTTGAAGCCGAGTTTTTGGCGATCGTATTGGTCTTGGTTTACGTTGGTGCGGTAATGGTGCTGTTCTTGTTCGTAGTCATGATGTTAGACATCAATCTGACTCGGTTACGCGAAGGTTTTGGTGAGTATTTACCGATCGGGGGACTGATTGCGATCCTCATGGTGCTCGAACTCGCCATAGTATTAAACTCGGGTGGTTTCAGCGAAGAACAGTTTCCTCGACCAGAAGGTCACCCGGAGACCTATAGCAACACAAAAGAGCTGGGCCGCCTGCTGTATACCTTCTATGTATATCCGTTTGAGCTTGCTGCGATTATTCTTTTAGTCGCGATAATCGCGGCCATCTCTTTAACGTTAAGGAAGCGGCCAGATACCAAATACCTCAACCCCGCGGACCAAGTCACTGTACGCAAGTCCGACCGCTTGCGTGTAGTTAAGATGCCGGCTGAGAAAAACGAGCCCCAACCATGATCCCACTCACCCACTACCTTATTTTGGGCGCGATTCTTTTCTCCATAAGTATGGTGGGCATTTTCCTGAATCGGAAAAACGTCGTAATTCTGCTGATGGCTATCGAGTTGTTGCTGTTGGCGGTGAATGTCAATTTCGTCGCGTTTTCTCACTACTTGCAAGACACGGCCGGACAAGTATTCGTCTTTTTTATCCTCACCGTCGCTGCTGCTGAATCCGCCATCGGTTTGGCAATATTGATTGTGTTGTTTCGAAATCGACGTTCGATAAACGTCGAAGATCTGGACGCGCTTAAGGGTTAGAGGGGCTCGGCACAATGGAAACAATCTACTTAGCCATTCCTCTATCCTGCCTGGTAGGGTCGATCGCCGCTGGTCTTTTCGGAAGATTTCTAGGTCGGGTAGGGGCGCATCGCGTAACCATAGCAGGTGTTGCCATATCGTTTGTTCTCTCGACAGTCGTGTTTGTCGATGTCATGCGAGGAAATCTATTCAATGGAACGGTGTACACCTGGGCAATAAGTGGTGGTGTTCCATTTGAGATCGGATTCCTGATCGACGAACTTACGGCGATGATGATTGTTGTGGTCACCTTTGTATCTTTTATGGTCCATATCTACACCATAGGTTACATGCAGGATGACCCCGGATATCAACGCTTCTTCAGCTACATCGCTTTGTTCACGTTTGCCATGTTGATGTTGGTCATGTCGAACAACTTCTTACAGTTGTTCTTTGGCTGGGAGGCGGTCGGCCTGGTGTCCTACCTGCTGATAGGATTCTGGTACCAACGTGAGTCCGCTATCGCCGCAAACCTCAAAGCCTTTTTGGTTAACCGCGTCGGCGACTTTGGTTTTTTGCTGGGAATAGCCGCCATCTTGTACGTGTTCGGAAGTTTGGACTACGCCACCGTGTTTGAGGCGGCTCCCGGCGCCGCGAGCGCGACGGTGGCGGATACGGAAACGCTTTGGATAACGGTCATTTGCCTCCTGCTGTTTTTAGGTGCCATGGGTAAGTCAGCACAAGTCCCATTGCACGTCTGGCTCCCCGATTCCATGGAAGGTCCTACCCCTATATCTGCCCTCATTCACGCGGCGACGATGGTGACGGCGGGTATTTTTATGGTCGCTCGAATGTCACCTTTGTTTGAGTTTTCGGATACGGCATTGAATGTGGTCCTGGTTATCGGGTCGCTTACTGCGTTCTTTATGGCCTTAATCGGGTTGGTGCAGAACGACATCAAGCGTGTTGTCGCTTACTCGACCTTGTCTCAGTTAGGTTATATGACAGTTGCCTTGGGAGCGTCGGCCTACGCCGCCGGCATTTTTCATTTGGGCACCCATGCTTTCTTCAAGGCATTGTTATTCTTGGCAGCCGGGTCCGTGATCATCGCGTTGCACCACCAGCAAGACATGCGTTACATGGGTGGATTGAAGCGAGTCATGCCCATAACCTGGGTAACCGCCATCATCGGCACGCTGGCACTCATCGGGTTTCCTGGATTCTCCGGGTTTTTCTCAAAAGACGCGATTATCGAGGCCGTTCACTACTCCGAACAACCGGCAGCGGGATTCGCCTACGTTGCCCTGACTTTGGGCACTTTGATAACTGCATTTTACAGTTGGCGTCTCATCTTCCTGACCTTTCATGGAAAGCCTCGAATGAGTGAGCACGATTTCGAACATGCCAAGGAATCACCTTGGGTGGTGACTCTGCCCTTGATACTGTTGGCCATTCCGTCCGTGGTGATCGGTTGGATGTATGTTCAGCCACTTTTGTTTGGGGACTTTTTCGGCGACAGCATCAAGGTCTTGCCCGAGCACGACACTCTGGCCAAGATCGGAGCCCACTATGACCATGGGGGAAGCGTGGCGTGGCAGATGCTGACCCACGGACTTACTGCATTACCTGTGATATTAACCCTTGTCGGCACAGCCCTGGCGTATTTCATGTACATCCAGAGGCCAGACCTGCCGGGCAAGATCGCAAGTACATTTAGCGGTTTGTACCGGGTGCTCATGAATAAATATGGCTTTGATGAATTCAACGAGTTCGTATTTGCACGCGGTGCTCGCAAGATCGGTTCTTTCTTCTGGCGAAAAGGGGACGAAAGTGTTATCGACGGCTTTATGGTTAACGGAACAGCCAGGGTTGTCGGTTGGTTCTCCAGTGTAGTCCGGCATATTCAAACAGGTTATGTATATCACTACGCCTTCGCCATGATCATTGGTTTGTTTGTGTTTATGACCTGGTTCCTAAGCTCGTAAAGTTACATGGATAGTTATTTGCTGAGCATAGTTATCTGGCTGCCGATCATCGGCGGTGTGGTGGTTTTGTCGACGGGCTCGGATGACCGAGCTCCGTTGGCGAGGCAATTGAGCTTGGTGTTCTCTATTGCTGCATTCTTAATCAGCTTACTGCTGTATACGGGTTTCGATACCACCACCGCTCAGATGCAGTTCACAGAAAAAGCGGCCTGGGTGAGCGCTTTTAATATTTACTACCATGTTGGCGTTGATGGCATCTCGATGCCATTGATTATCCTCACTACATTCTTAACGGTAATCGTCGTGATCGCCGGGTGGGAGGTTATCCAGGAGAAAACAGCGCAGTACATGGCTGCTTTCCTGCTCATGGAAGGTTTTATGGTAGGTGTTTTTTCGTCTTTGGATGCGGTTTTGTTCTACGTATTTTGGGAAGGCATGCTGATTCCCATGTTTTTGATCATAGGGGTTTGGGGCGGGCCGAACCGCATCTACGCGACCATCAAGTTCTTCCTGTATACGTTGCTGGGATCTTTACTGATGCTGGTTGCGTTCTTGTACTTGTACCACCAAAGCAACAGCTTCAACATCTTGGAGTATCAAGACCTGCCAATCGGTATCACTGCGCAAAAGCTGTTGTTTATCGCTTTCTTCGCTGCTTTCGCGGTAAAGGTACCCATGTTTCCAGTGCACACATGGTTGCCAGACGCGCACGTCGAAGCGCCGACGGGTGGTTCCGTCATTTTGGCCGCAATCATGCTGAAGATGGGAGGCTATGGTTTTTTGCGTTTTAGCCTGCCTATCCTGCCTGACGCAAGCCGCGAGCTTGCAATATTCGTCATCGTGCTCTCCCTTATCGCGATCGTTTATATCGCTCTGGTCGCTCTTGTTCAGGACGATATGAAAAAACTCATCGCCTATTCTTCGATCGCGCATATGGGTTTTGTCACTCTCGGGTTTTTCATATTCAGCGAGCAGGGGATAGAAGGTGGCTTGGTACAAATGATTTCTCACGGATTCATCTCAGGGGCGCTGTTTCTCTGCGTGGGTGTGCTCTACGACAGGGTGCACTCGAGAAAGATCGAAAGCTACGGCGGGGTGGTCAATACCATGCCTGTGTTCGCCGCTTTTATGATGTTGTTTGCAATGGCCAATGCGGGACTACCCGGTACTTCGGGATTCGTCGGAGAATTTCTGGTTATCCTGGCAGCGTTTAAAGTCAACATCTGGTATGCCGTTTTGGCCGGTACGACGCTGGTGTTCGGCGCGGCCTATACGCTGTGGATGTATAAGCGTGTGATCTTTGGAGACGTAGCTAACGATGATGTCAAAGAATTGAAGGACATCTCTCCGCGCGAGATAGTTTTCCTGAGTTTGCTGGCCGCAATGGTACTGGTTATGGGTATCTGGCCCTACCCCTTCCTCGAGGTGATGCATGCCTCGGTTGAGCAACTCGTGGCGCAAGCCACTGCGAACAAAATATAGCCATGACGGAACTTAATATACAGCCGATCTTGCCGGAGATTTTTATCGCCGTTATGGCCTGTGTGATACTGGTTGTAGATCTGTACATCAAGCAAAGCGGACGTGGTATTTCGTATGTGTTGACTTTAGTCGCGCTGTTCGGCGGGGCGTATCTGTGTTGGCATGATATTTCAGCGGAACCTGTTATCGCGCTCAACGGGATGTTTGTCGACGATGTCTTTTCAGATGTTTTGAAGATAATCATCTGCCTATTGGCATTGCTCGTTTTTGTTTATTCAAGGGAATATATAAAAGCCCGGGATTTCTTCAGCGGGGAGTATTTCGTACTTGGTCTTTTCGGAGTGGTCGGCATGATGGTCATGACCTCGGCAAACCACTTTCTTGCGCTCTACCTTGGATTGGAACTACTGTCCTTGTGCTTGTATACCATGGTGGCGTTCCAGAGGGATTCTGTCGTCGCGACGGAAGCGGCTATGAAATATTTTGTTCTCGGTGCGTTAGCCTCCGCCATGTTGCTGTATGGGATGTCCATAGTGTATGGGCTCACCGGGACTTTAGATATTGAAACTGTACGGGAGTCTATTAGGGAGCAAGCGACGGCAGACAACATCACGCTGATTCTTGGTCTGGTTTTCATTTTAGTCAGCTTGGCATTCAAGATCGGAGCGGTGCCGTTTCACATGTGGATCCCCGACGTGTACCACGGCGCTCCAACGTCGTCGACACTGTTTGTCAGTACGGCACCCAAGCTGGCCGGATTCGCCATTATCATGCGTCTGCTCGTAGGTGGATTGGAGGATCTGCACTTTATGTGGCGCGATATGGTTGTGGTGCTGGCAGTGCTGTCGATAGCGCTGGGTAATCTAATCGCCATTGCGCAGACAAACTTAAAACGCATGTTGGCCTACTCGGCGATTTCACACATGGGGTTCATGCTGCTTGGCGTATTGGCCGGTACGGCCAACGGGTACAGCGCGGGCTTTTTCTACAGCATTGTCTATGCCTTTATGGGGCTCGGGGGATTCGGTATGGTGATACTCTTGTCTCGAGCCGATTACGAAGCAGACGAGTTGGATGATTTGAAGGGATTGAACCAACGCAATCCCTGGTATGCTTTTCTGCTCCTGTTGCTCATGTTCTCCATGGCGGGTGTACCGCCAACTATTGGATTCTTCGCCAAACTCGCGGTGATCCAGGCAGTGATCGAGGTGGGATTGACCTGGTTGGCTGTGGTTGCTGTGCTGATGGCGGTAGTGGGCGCGTTCTACTACTTGCGAGTCGTAAAGCTGATGTATTTTGATCCACCCGCTGGGGAGGTGCGAGCGATAGAAGCACCTGCCGATTTTCGGTTCCTGATGAGCGTGAACGCTGTTGCCATGGTCTTGTTATTGCCCGTTATAGGCCCCATACAAGATTTGTGCAATGAGGCGATTTCTAGCGTTGTTACCGCGTTTTAGAAAAAGGCAAAAGATTAAAGTTTAAGGCGCTAAGCCCGTTTCTTTCAATTTGATGAATCGGCTTAAGGCGGGCCTCCTACTGTAGGAGCGGCGCCCTCGCCGCGATCGGGATGAATCGGCCCGAGGCGGTCCTATTACAAAACAAACAAGCCACTCGCCGCTGATACGCACCTATCTTGTCACTTGGGCGTAATATACGGTAGAATCCGGCGCCGCTATTGCGGGGTGGAGCAGTCTGGCAGCTCGTCGGGCTCATAACCCGAAGGTCGTAGGTTCAAATCCTACCCCCGCTACCAAAGCTTGTAGTGTGACCTGCGACCCCGCCTTATGCGGGGTTTGTTGTTTATACGGCGGGCCTTGTCTGCAGGGGCTGCTGAGGCTAGGGATATCTAGAATAAAGAATAGTGGGCCTGGAGCCCACTTTTTTGTTAGTGGACTTTACTGCGTAAAAGACTTTTGGAAATTTTGGTTTGATCGACAGAGATCTATGTAACTTGCTCGAGCCCGGGGTGCGTGCCCTCGGTTTCGAAATTATAGCGGTGGAGCTGACCGGCCAAGGTCCTTCGACCGTGTTGAGGGTTTATATCGATGGACCCGACGGTGTCACCGTTGATGATTGTGCCAAAGTAAGCAACCAAGTCAGCGCAATTTTGGACGTTGAAGACCCCATTCCTAACAGGTTTACGCTGGAAGTTTCATCACCGGGATTAGATCGTCCGCTGTGTAAAGCCAGTCATTTTGAAGCTGTAGTGGGCCAAAGAATCAAGCTTCAGACGGTGGTTGATATCTTAGGTCGTAGACGATTTTCAGGCACGCTGACTGCAGTGAACGATCAAGTCGTCACGCTAGACATCGATGGACAGACTCACGAAGTACAGATAGACAATATATCGAAAGCGAGACTGGTCCCCGACTACGGGACCAGTATTAATCAGTTGACCAGTTAATATCGATGACGGAAAGACTATGGCGAATGAAATATTACTAATGGCGGATGTTTTGTCGCGCGAAAAGAGCGTCGAAAAGGACGTCATTTTTGAAGCTATTGAAGCGGCGCTGGCAACCGCGACTCGCAAACGTCACCGAGAAGACATTGAAGCGCGCGTCAGTATTCATCGCGACACGGGTAAGTATGATGCGTTTAGACGATGGGAGATCATCGATGACGATGACGAGCTGGAATTTCCAACTCGACAGATAAGGTTGACCCAAGCGCGCATAGATAAACCGGATTCACAGGTTGGAGATTTTATCGAAGAACCACTGGAACCCGTTGACTTTGGCAGGATTGCAGCACAAGCGGCGAAGCAGGTCATCATGCAAAAGGTTCGCGAGGCCGAACGCGAACGTATAGTCAGTGAGTACTCTCCACGAAAAGGAGAGATGATTGCCGGTGTAGTCAAAAGGGTGGAACGGGGAGACGCGGTCGTGGATATCGGGGGTGCCGAAGCCACTTTGCCCAAATCGGCAATGATCCCACGGGAAGGGTTGCGCCCTGGTGATCGAATCCGGGCTGTTTTGAGGGACGTAAGACCTGCCGTACGCGGTCCCCAATTGTTTTTGGATCGTGTGACGCCTGAACTCCTGCTGCAGCTATTTAGGCTTGAAGTCCCTGAGGCAGGTGAAGGTATTATCGAGATTCTAAGCGCAGCCCGAGACCCAGGGTTGCGCGCAAAGATTGCAGTGAAATCCAACGATCCAAAGGTCGATCCGGTCGGCGCTTGTGTCGGCATCCGCGGCTCCAGGGTACAGAGCGTGTCGAACGAGATCGCGGGTGAGCGCGTCGATATTATCAAGTGGTCAGATGACCCAGCCCAGTTTGTAATAAACGCATTGGCGCCGGCGGAAGTTGAATCCATTGTCGTGGACGAAGAAACGAACTCTATGGATGTGGTAGTAGATGAGAGGCAGTTATCGCAGGCTATAGGTCGAGGTGGACAAAACGTGCGGCTAGCTTCCGAGCTAACCGGTTGGGAAATAAATATCCTGACGGATCAGGAAGCCGTCGATAAAGCCGAGACCGAATCTGGAGAGATTCGTAGAATGTTGATGGAACAGTTGGACGTCGATGAGGACGTTGCAGGGATCCTGGTCCAGGAAGGATTTACTTCGCTAGAAGAGGTCGCGTATGTACCCAAGCAAGAGATGCTGGATATAGAAGAATTTGACGAAGAGCTGGTAGATGAGTTGCGTCGGAGGGCAGAGGATGCGCTGGTAACAAAAGCAATTGTCCAAGAAGAAGCGCTGAAAATGGCAGAGCCTCAAGCAGATTTACTGGAAATGGAAGGCATGGATGAGCATACAGCCAGGCTATTGGCCAGTAAGGGTATCAAGTCTATGGAAGACCTGGCGGAATGCTCAGTAGATGAAGTTCTGGACGTGATACCCAGTATCGAAAAAACGCGCGTAGAGGAACTAATAATGACTGCGCGTGCACCTTGGTTCGCTGAAGAGGAAGAAGCGTAAGCATAAGGGGAAACAATGTCGCAGATTACAGTTAAGAGTTTTGCCGAGCAAATCGATGTTGGTGTTGACAAGCTCATCCAACAGCTCGCGGATGCGGGTATTGATGGCAAGCAATCCGGGGATCAACTCTCTGATGCAGAAAAAGTAACGCTTCTAAGCTATCTTCGCGGAGACAAGCCGGGTGAAGAGACTGTCAAGCCGAAACGAAACAAAATTACGCTCAAACGAAAGACTGCGAGTCAACTAAAACAAACCTCACGTACTGGGGCTGCACGCACGATTCACGTCGAGGTTCGAAAGAAGCGAACGTTTGTCAAACGAGAAGTTCTAGAGGAAACAGAACGACAACAACGAGAAGCGCTAGAACGGGAAGAAGCGCAAAGACAAGCAGAGCTGGATGCCGCCAGGGCCGCTGAAGCTGCGGCTGCCGAAGCCGCGAAGGCCGAACAGGCAACAGAGGCCGAAAGCACCGAGCAAGCCCCGGTCCCCGAGGAATCGATTGTTGAACCGGTCGAAGCAGTTACACCTGAGGCAGCTGAAGAGCCGGAACCAGTAGCCTCTCTCGTTGAAGAAACCGTCGAAAAACCACAAGACGAGCTGCAGGAACAACCAGCAAGCGAACAGGTGGTAGAACCAACGCAGGTCCAAGAAGCTGAGGAGCCAGCGGAGGTCGCCCAACAAGAACAGATTGCACCGGCAGAGCCCATACCGGTTGAAGAAAAGCCCAAACCGCACGACAAAAAATCCCGTAAAGCAAAACGGAAACGCGACGAGTTACATGTTTCAGAGGATCTCAAAGGTCGACGCAAGAAGCGTGAGCCAAGACCTAAAAAGGTTCAATCCAGTACTGCGGGCCAACATGCTTTTGAGAAACCGACTGCGCCCATCAAACGCGAGATTACTATCCCCGAAACCATCACGGTAGCAGAACTTGCACAAGCAGCATCGGTTAAAGCTGCGGACATGATCAAGACAATGATGCAGATGGGTACCATGGTCACGATAAATCAAGTCTTAGACCAGGATACCGCTATGCTCGTCATTGAAGAAATAGGACACACAGCGGTGGCGGCGGCACCGGATGATCCGGAGGCACGTTTACGTGGGGAGCAAGCACCGGTTGCAGAAGATGGACAGTCCCGCCCGCCGGTAGTAACGGTAATGGGCCATGTTGATCACGGTAAAACCTCTCTATTGGATTTTATTCGAAAGAGCAAAGTCGCTGTAGGGGAAGCAGGCGGTATCACCCAGCATATTGGGGCCTATCAGGTAGTCACACCAAAGGGTTCGATTACCTTTCTAGATACACCCGGTCACGAAGCCTTCACCGCTATGCGGGCCCGAGGAGCTCAGGCCACAGATTTGGTAATCCTTGTCGTCGCAGCCGACGACGGCGTTAAACCGCAAACCATAGAAGCAATACATCACGCTAAAAGTGCGGGGGTTCCCATCGTGGTGGCCATCAACAAGATGGACAAAGAAGGTGCGGACCCTGAACGTGTGAAGCAAGATCTGGCTAACCACGACGTTATCCCGGAGGCCTGGGGTGGTGACGTATTGGTGGTACCGGTTTCGGCAAAGACTGGAGAGGGCGTGGATACATTGTTGGACAGCGTGTTGCTCCAGGCTGAGTTGTTAGAACTGAAAGCCCCAATAGAAGGCCCTGCTGCAGGTTTGGTAGTAGAAGCGAGGTTAGACAAGGGCCGCGGCCCGGTAGCCACGGTGCTGATCCAGAAAGGCACGTTGCACACCGGTGACATTATGTTAGCCGGGCAAGAGACTGGACGGGTTCGTACTATGTCCGACGATGCTGGCAAGCGTATCAAGGACGCCGGCCCGTCGACACCTGTAGAAATACAAGGATTGGCGGGCGTCCCAGGAGCTGGTGAAGAAGTGCTGGTCGTCGCCGACGATCGCAAAGCCCGTGAAATAGCGCTATTCAGACAGGGTAAGCACAAAGAGGTGGTATTGGCCAGGCAGCAAGCCGCGAAGCTCGAAAACGTATTTCAAAAAATGGATGAGGGATCGGTCAAAACCCTCAATTTGTTGGTTAAGGCAGACGTGCAAGGCTCGGTTGAGGCTCTGACTGAGGCTTTGGAGAAGTTATCTACCGAAGAGGTAAAGGTCAAAGTTGTTCATGGCATGGTGGGAGGCATCAGTGAATCCGACGTCAACCTGGCGATGGCATCGAACGCGATCATTATAGGTTTCAACGTACGAGCCGACGCAACGGTTCGCCGCTTGATCGAAAACGAAGGCGTAGATGTACATTATTACAACGTCATCTATGATGTCGTCGACGAGGTTAAAGCGGCCATGTCGGGAATGCTGACACCGGAGATTAAAGAAGAAATAGTCGGCCGTGTGGAGGTTAGGGACGTTTTTCGAGCCCCCAAGATTGGTGCAATCGCCGGTTCCTATGTTACAGAAGGTATGGTTAAACGCGGTGAGAACGTTCGAGTATTGCGTGACAACGTTGTGATCTATGAGGGTGTAATCGATTCGTTGCGAAGGTTTAAGGAAGACGTTAATGAGGTTAAAGCGGGCCTCGAATGTGGTATCGGGGTAAAAAATTACAAAGACGTCAAGGTGGGAGATCAATTAGAGATCTATAGCAAGGTAGAAGTTAGACCTACTTTATAACGTTCTTCCCTCGACTACATATGCCAAAGGAATTCAGTAGAACGCGACGTGTGTCGGAGCTTATTCGTCGTGAATTGGCGAATATAATTGCGACTCGCCTCGGTGATCCACGTCTGAACATGGTGACCATCACCGCTGTGGATGTCAGTAAGGATTTGAAGTACGCGAATGTATTTATCACGCAATTAAACAACGGTGATGCCGTACTCAAAACATTGAACAAAGCCTCCGGATTTCTCCGTAAGGAACTGAGTTCGAGGGTCAACATGAAAGTCAGCCCATCGCTGAGGTTTTCTTACGACCATAGCGTGGAACGCGGGATGGCCTTGTCGAGATTGATTGAAGAAGTGAATCAGCCGCCACGGGATGAAGAAGCTTGAGTAGGCGTAATAAAAACCGGTCCGGGCGAGACGTGCACGGCATCTTACTGCTGGATAAACCAGAGGGATTGACCTCAAACGCGGCCCTACAGGAAGCCAAAAGGGCTTTTCAGGCGAATAAAGCTGGGCACACCGGCAGCCTTGACCCGATCGCCACGGGTTTACTACCTCTGTGTTTTGGTGAAGCAACCAAAATTTCAAGCTTCTTTCTGAATGCGGATAAAAAATACAGGTCAATTTTTACCCTGGGTATTGCCACGGATACCGGCGATGCAGAAGGCCACGAACTCACACGCGTCGAACAAGTCCGAATAGCAGATGAACTTATTGCCGAACAACTCAATAGTTTTCGAGGCAACCAGGAGCAAGTTCCGCCAATGTACAGCGCGGTGAAATTTCAAGGACAACCCCTGTACAAGCTGGCTCGAAAAGGTATCGAGGTTGAACGAAAACCCCGTCGCGTGACTGTGTATGACCTATCTTTTACTCGTTTGGATCAGAACAACATAGAGGTCGACTTGCACTGTTCGAGTGGATTCTACGTGCGCAGCCTGGCCCATGAGCTGGGACAGAAGCTCGGTTGTGGCGCACACGTTGCTTCCTTGCAACGAACCGGTGTAGGCCAGTTTTCTTTGAACGACGCCATATCATTGGATCGTGTTAAGAAAGAAAAGAGCTTTTCCACGTTAGATAGTATGTTGGTCCCCACCGACGTCAGCCTGAAGCATCTACCCGGAGTGAATCTATCGGACGATGCTGCGTATTACTTGTGCCGTGGGCAACCTGTCAAGGCCGCGAACGTGCCTCGCAACGGGTGGGTGCGATTGTACGCAAACGAAGCGGGATTCCTGGGGGTCGGTAAAGTATTGGATGACGGGAGAGTAGCTCCCAAAAGATTGTTTAATTTGAGTTAAGGAATAGAGTTATACATAAGTGTTTAAGCTTATCACCCGCTGCTTGTTAGCGAGTGTACCGTGCAGTTAGAATACGCGGGCTTTTTGGCAGCTTGACAGAAATAAATGTATGTTTATAGAGAGTTTAAAGAGGACAAATAATGGCGTTATCAGCCGAGCAGAAAACGAAGGTCGTAGGGGACTTTCAACAATCGAAAGGTGACACAGGGTCACCCGAAGTACAGGTAGCACTAATGACTGCCCGAATCGAAGGGTTAACTTCACATTTCAAAACACATATACATGATCATCATTCTCGCCAGGGCTTGCTGAGACTTGTTAATCGTCGACGAAAGCTTTTAGATTACTTAAAGCAGAAAGACGTCGAACGCTACCGCAGCCTCATTAGTCGATTGGGTTTACGTAAGTAGGTCAGTGAACGATATGAACAATATAAAAAAGTCGTTCCAGTATGGTCAGAACGAATTCAAATTAGAAACAGGGGAAATCGCGCGTCAGGCCTCCGCAGCGGTGTTGGCCAGTTACGGAGATACTTCCGTATTGGTTACGGTGGTGCGCCAAGAGTCGGATCAAGTTCGTGATTTTTTTCCTTTAACGGTCGACTTTGAAGAGCGAACCTATGCAGCAGGGCGGATCCCCGGCGGATTCTTTAAGCGGGAAGGGCGTCCGTCTGAACAGGCTATTTTAACGTGTCGCTTGATAGACAGGCCGATAAGACCCCTCTTTCCGAAAGGTTTTTATGATGAAGTACAAATCATAGCGACCGTCATGTCTATCGATCCGGAGATTAATCCCGATGTCGTGGCCATGATCGGAACCTCCGCGGCACTTGAGATATCCGGACTGCCGTTTCAAGGCCCGATTGGTGCAGCAAGGGTCGGCTATATTGACGGTCAGTATGTTCTAAATCCAAGCGTTACTGAACTCGATGAAAAATCGATGCTTGACTTGGTGGTTGCTGGCACCGAGAAGGCCGTCTTAATGGTTGAGTCAGAAGCGAAAGTACTGTCGGAAGAGCAGATGCTGGGCGCTGTGATGTATGGCCATGAGCAAATGCAAGAAGCAATCAAGGCAATCAAACAATTGGCAAACGACCTGGGCGTGACGTCGGTCGCGTGGGCACCACCGGAAGAAAACACAACGCTCGCAGAAAATCTCCAACAGCTGTGTGGTGCTCGTATTTCAGAGGCTTATCGCATACCCGAGAAGCAGCAGCGTCAAGATATACTGGCTGACATTCGCTCCCAAGCACTCGAGCAATTGACTACGGAAGAATCGCCTCAGCAAGAAATAGATGAAATTAAATCCGTAATCAAGGATATCGAGAAAACCACGGTACGCCAGAGGATATTGTCAGGTGAAGCCCGTATTGATGGCAGGGATAAGACAACCGTACGTCCCATCAGCATACGTGTTGGCGTGCTACCGCGTACCCATGGGTCGGCATTGTTTACTCGTGGAGAGACACAGGCCATCGTGACCACTACCTTGGGTACGGAAAGGGATGCGCGAATCATCGATGCATTAGAAGGAGAGTCGCGCGAGCATTTCATGCTGCACTACAATTTCCCGCCTTTTTCTGTGGGGGAAACGGGGCGTGTGGGATCGCCAAAACGGCGGGAAATTGGCCATGGCAAGCTGGCCAAACGTGGTCTGGCTGCAGTAATGCCGACCATAGAAGACTTCCCCTATGTGATCCGGGTTGTCTCGGAAATCACCGAGTCCAATGGCTCAAGCTCAATGGCAACGGTCTGCGGATCCAGTTTGGCACTGATGGACGCGGGTGTAAGAACTTCTGCGCCAGTAGCAGGGGTTGCGATGGGTCTTATAAAAGAAGGCGATCGGTATGCGGTTTTGACTGATATTCTGGGTGACGAAGACCATTTGGGTGATATGGACTTCAAGGTTGCAGGTACACCTGAGGGTGTTACTGCATTACAGATGGACATCAAAATCGATGGTATAACCCAGGAAATTATGGAAACAGCACTTAATCAAGCCAAACAGGGGCGGCTCCATATCCTGGAAGAAATGGCAAAGGTTATAGCCAAACCAAGAGACGAGATGTCGGAACATGCCCCGCGTATTATTACCATCAAGATCCCGGCAGATAAGATTAGAGATGTGATCGGTAAAGGTGGTGCAACTATTCGCTCGATTTGTGAAGAAACCAATACGCAGATTGACATCGATGATGATGGAACTGTGAAAATCGCTTCCGTAGACAACGCTATGGGGCAAGAGGCGAGACGGCGCGTTGAAGAGATCACAGCCGATGTCGAGGTGAGCAAGATTTATGAAGGCCGGGTGGTTAAACTCATGGACTTTGGCGCTTTCGTAAATATCTTGCCCGGCCGTGACGGGTTAGTACACATCTCCCAGATATCACACCAGCGTGTCGAAAATGTCAGTGACATGTTGAAAGAAGGCGATGTTGTCCGGGTCAAAGTGTTGGAAGTTGATAAACAAGGCCGAATACGTTTGAGTATGAAGGCCTTGGATGATGCGGCTTAAAAATAAAAAAGGGCCTCATGGCCCTTTTTTATTTGGTTGAAAGTTTAAAGAATAAAGTTAAAGAAACAGTCTCGAGTACTGGGTTTTTCTTTAAACTTTATACTTTTCTCTGGTTTGTGAAAATCCTCCTGCAGCGAGTTAGCCGTGCTTCTGTGCGGATCGAAGGTAAGGTCGTTGGCGCCATAGACCGAGGCTTGCTCTTGCTTGTCGGTTTCGGTCATATGGACGACACTGACGTTCTTCTCCCGATGGCAAATAAACTAGCGAACTTGCGGGTATTTCCGGACGAACAGGGTCGTTTTCAATATTCTCTGCTGGATATCGAAGGCGCAGCGTTATTGGTCCCCCAGTTCACGCTTTATGCAGATACGAAGAAAGGGCGGAGGCCCGATTTTACACGGAGCATGAAACCAGAAGCCGCGGCAGGATTATTTGAAGAATTCGTAGCAGTGGTACGTTCGTCCGGCGTACAAAAGGTTGAATCCGGTCGATTCGGAGCAGACATGCAGGTGGAGCTCGTTAACGATGGCCCGGTAACGATATTAGTCAGTAGCGAGTGAGTTAGTGACTGTTAACTAGGCAGATGTAAGGGGCTACTTTAGCTACTTGAATACTAGTCGCTAGCCACTCGTTCAATTATCGCGTCGGTATATTCCTGAGTGGACGCATTGCCGCCCAAATCTCCAGTAAGCCGATCCCCGGCGGCGATTGTTTCCCGGATCGCGTGCCGCAGCTTTTGAGCGGCATCGCTTTGATCGATATGATCCAGCAAGAGTGCGGAAGCCAGCATGAGGGCGGACGGGTTGGCGATTTTCTTGCCGGCAATATCAGGTGCCGATCCATGAACCGCTTCGAATATAGCCACTTCATCGCCGATGTTGGCGCCCGGTGCCATACCAAGTCCGCCGATTAAGCCTGCACACAAGTCGGAAATAATGTCTCCAAACAGGTTGGTAGTGACTATGACATCAAACTGGTGCGGGTTCATGACAAGTTGCATGCAAGCATTGTCGACGATCATCTCTACCGTTTCGATGGACGGATATTGTAGTGAGATTTCTCTCGCGACATCTAAAAACAAGCCGGAAGTCGCTTTCAGAATGTTCGCTTTGTGTACCACGGTTACTTTCTGTCGACCCCGTTTGTTTGCAAGTTCATAAGCAAAGCGGAGTATCCGTTCCGCACCTTCTCGGGTAATTACGCTCACCGATTCGGCTCGTGACCCATCTGCTGAAACCTCTTGGCGTTCACCGTGGTACATACCCTCCGTGTTTTCTCGGATGGTAATGATGTCGATGTTCTTGTAACGGGACTTAATACCGGGGCGGGTGATGGCTGGTCGCACGTTGGCATACAGATCGAACTGTTTCCGCAACTGCACGTTAATGGACGTAAAGCCTTCTCCTACCGGGGTTGTCAGAGGCCCTTTTAGTGCGACTTTGTTTTGCTCAATACTCTGCAGTGTCTCAGCCGGCAACAATTCTTTGCCCGTATTCAACGCGCTCAAGCCCGCCAGATGTTCTTCATAGGCGAAATCGCAGTCCAGTGCCGCCAGCACGCGCAGAGTCGCGTTCATAATTTCCGGTCCTATTCCGTCACCGGGGAGGATTGTGATTGTTGTCTGATTCATCGGGTGGGTCTGCGTGTGTTTCGGGTATCATGTTGAATATGGAGCTAGCTGTCCAGAAAAGAAGTCAAAAACTCGACAATCCTGTGTTCGGCCCAGTACACAGCACGGGTGGGCCAACCCCCGCTGACAAAGCCGCAATGGCCGCCGTGCTTCGACAACTCAAAAAGGACCGCATCGGATAGTTCCTCCCCGTCCGGAATAGCTTCGCTAGTCATGAGCGGGTCGTCTGCAGCATGGATGACCAACGTCGGAGTGCGTATTCTGGACAGAACTTTGCGAGTGCTGCAACGAGAATAGTAGTCTTCCGCATCTTTAAATCCGTGTAGAGGTGCGGTTACGAGATCGTCAAACTCCCGAAACGTCTTTACGTTGTGTAAGGTGTTCGTATCTATTGGCAACTTAATCGTTTTCGTCTTCTGATGTAGCAGATACTTCATCCGAGATACCAAGTGGTTTTGGTAAATGCGAGACAATCCATGTTCCATGCGGTCCGCACCCACAGCTAGTTCAAATGGAGTTGAAACAGCGCATGCCGCGACCAGTAGTGACTGATTCTTTTGTAACCAATTGAGTAACATACTTGCACCCAGTGAGTAACCCACGGCAAACAGAGGGGTTTGAGGTTCGACGGTTTTGAGTCGACGTAAGAGAAAATCGATATCCTCACTGGCTCCAGCATGATAACTCCTCGGTAGGCGATTGGGTTCGCCACTGCAACCGCGATGATGCAGCACAACACTGCGCAAATTAGCCTTGGCGAGTTCCGTTACTAAACCGCGCACGTAGTGCGACTGGGAGTCGCCGCCAAGTCCATGTAAAACAACGACTATAGGAGTGGATTGTGTAAGCTCGAGCCAGTCTAGATCGACGAAATCTCCATCGGCCAGATCCAAACGTTCCCGCCTGTACACTGGCTGTGGAATTGCTCGAAAAAGAAAAGGCCATATGGTCTGTAGATGGGGATTGAGGCACCACCAGGAAGGCTTAAAGTCTGAGCTGAAGGATAGCGACACTGTACCCAACTCGGAGATACTTGTAAGAGCGGCGCCTCGCCCCAATTCATCGATATGGTGATGGGATTCGTACAACAACGGCGCCAATCACGATATCGATAAATGTGTTTGCGTCAATCTCTGGCCCCGACCTATCCCAATCCTTGCAAGCTTACACGGAGCAGAGACTCCTAGATCATCTGCTTCTCTCGGATCTCGTCCAAGGTCTTGCAATCAATGCACAAGTTGGCGGTAGGCCTGGCTTCCAACCTGGCGATACCCACTTCAACTCCACAATTTATACAATAACCGTAGTCCCCCGAATCGATCAGCGCCACGGTGTCGTCGATTTTCTTGATCAGTTTGCGTTCGCGATCCCGGCTTCTCAGCTCTAAGGACATATCCGTCTCCTGAGTAGCCCGGTCATTAGGGTCGGGGTGGTTGATCGTTTCATCCTGCATACTGTGGAGTGTGCGGTTGATCTCATCGATGAGTTCACGTCGCCATGCGTAGAGGATCTCGCGAAAGTGCTCCAGTTGACCCGCATTCATATATTCTTCGCCGCGCTTAGCCCTGTAGGGCGCGATGCCATGGATCATTTCACCGTTTTTACCAGCTCTCTTTCGCCTGGGTGCAGGGATCCTTTTGACCTTAATAGCAGTTTTCTTTTTTGCCACCTTTTTGGTAGCTTTTTTCTTAGCTGCTTTTTTCTTAACTGCCTTTTTCTTAGCTGCTTTTTTCTTGATTGTTTTTTTGACGGTTGGCCGTTTTCCAGCAGCCTTTTTCACCTTTTTCTTGGCGACTTTTTTCCTGGGCGGGGACTTCTTCTTCGTCTTTTTCGCAGCCGGTCTCTTTTTTACCGCTTTTTTTGCAACAATCTTCTTTTTGGCCGTCTTTTTTGCAGCCGACGCCTTTTTTGCCACTCTCTTCTTAGAGGTAGTTTTCTTGGTCGTTTTCTTTTTGGTCTGCGTTTTGGCCTTCTTCTTGGAAGTGGCCGCCATACCAGGACTCCTTTACTTCACCTTAAAAAAATAAGCGCGCATTTTTACTACAAAGACTGGGCCAACGCAACACGGATTTTCGCTTTTAGTTTCCCCGCTGGCTCAAGGTTGGCTTACCTTATTGGCTATAGTTTATCCCGGTACCAGAATCATTTGCGTTACCCCGGCCCAGGATTCGCGTGGCCGACGGCAAATATGCGTTTTTTAATTCCCACTCCTGCTCTAGAATATACCCACAATCCGTCGAAACCGTCACACAGGAAACCACCGTGACTATTAAAGTTGGTGACAAGATACCGGCTGTTAAATTGGCACATATGACTGCTGATGGTCCAAAGGATATTAGGAGCGACGAGCTATTTTTGGGTAAAAAAGTGGTGGTGTTTGCGTTACCGGGCGCCTTCACACCCACCTGTTCAGCAGCACATTTACCTGGTTACATTGAAAAAGCGGACCAAATACTGGCGAAAGGGGTAGACGCAATCGTATGTTTATCGGTAAATGATGCGTACGTTATGGATGCCTGGGGCAAGCAGCATAATGCTGGAGATAAGGTATTAATGATTGCCGACGGCAACGCGGATTTTGCGCGAGCGGTGGGCCTCGATCTCGACTTAAAAAAAAGGAGGATGGGCGTTCGATCGCAACGGTATGCCATGGTGGTTGAAGACGGTGTTGTGACGCTCCTTAACGTGGAAGCGCCGGCCAAGTTTGAAGTCAGTGATGCGGAAACAATATTAAACAGCTTGTGAGCAGCCGGCGTGGTGTATCCGAAATACCTTGTCCTATTCCGAGAGTCATTGCCACATGTTTCTAGCGGGAATCCAGTTGCATCGCGGCGAGGACACCGCTCCTACAAAAAAATCTCGCCAAGCCGCCAAGCTCGCGGAGTTTTGCTCGATATCTGTGCTAAACCCATATTGCTATTATGTTTCTTGACGGGCTTCGCGTCTTTGCGAGAGAACAATATACCTTGAATGACTATCGGTTGTAGGCGCAGCGATCAGATCGCAGCGAGGGCGCCGCTCCGACAGAGTTTACTGTTTAGCAGCAATCCGCGGGAATAGCGCCTCGGGACTAGGCTTGTTTGGCACTCGCATACAGCTTGTTGTACAAACCCTTGCTATTGATTAGGTCTTCGTGTGTGCCTTGCTCAATGATATGTCCATCTTCAAATACATACACATGGTTAGCCTGTTTTACCGCACTTAGCCTGTGGGCAATAATCAATGTGGTCCGATTGTGCAGGTAGTCGCTTAGCGCTTTGTGAAGCAGCGCCTCAGTTTCGTTGTCCAAGGCGGAAGTCGCCTCGTCCAGGATTACAACTTTTGGATTGGCCAGGACCATTCGAGCGACGGCTAATCTCTGTTGCTGCCCGCCGGATAGTCTGACGCCATCATTGCCGATAATTGTATCCAACTTATGTGGCATGCTTGTTACGATGTCGTGTAACTGGGCGACTTCGAGAGCTTCCCACAGCTTGTCCTCATCGTACGCACGACCTAAAGTGAGGTTCTCGCGTACACTATCGTTAAACATGGCAGGGTGTTGCAGGACCGTGGCGACATTATCCCGGACCACGTCTAGACCGATCTCTTCCACTGGAACCTCATCGAAGTAGAGGTGGCCGCTTTGTGCCGGATACATACCTAGGATCACCTGCACCAGGGTCGATTTTCCGCCCCCGGAAGCACCAACCAGCGCCACTTTTTCGCCGGCGGGGATATCGAGGCTCACGTTACGCAGTACAAGCTCTTCACCATAGCGGAAAGTAACGTCCTCCACCCGGACGGCAACGGTAGATTTCCCCTGGAATGGGTTGTGAATTTTGGGGTATCGAGGTTCCAGATCCAATTCTAGTAGCCTATTCACTCTCGACAGTGCGGCCTTGGCTGCGAAGTAGGCGTACTGAATGTTGAGCAGTTCTTGCACTGGTCCCATCATGAACCAAAGATAGGAGAAGACCGCGAGCATCTGGCCAATAGACAATCCGGAAAATACGACCATCAGCATACTGATCGCACGAAACACATCGAAACCGACTAGAAAAATCCCGAAAGAAACTCGATTCGCAGCGTCCGATTTCCACGAAAACGATGCAGAGTGATTCTTGACACCACGTGCGCGATCGATGAGCTCTCGAATGTAGTGACGTTCGCGATTACCGGCACGGACTTCGCGAATCGCATCCAATGTTTCTGTCAATGCCTGCTGAAAAACTTCGAACGCCTGGTTTTCGGTTTTCTTGAGGTCCTTGACTCTTTTCCCCATGGCAGTGGTGAAATACACAACAACAGGATTCATCAGCAGGATGAAAAGGGCCAGTTGCCAGTGCATCCACAATAAAACCACTGTGA
>JASJAT010000108.1 GCA_030066885.1 Arenicellales bacterium
GCTTAAGTCATGACCCAAAGTTTTTGGAAGAGATCGTATATAGCTTCGTAACAGATGGTGCACGGTTAATTAAAGAAATGAAGCAGGCTCTTAGTGAAGGAGAGTACTTAAGATTGAAAGAAACGGCACATGCGTTTAAAGGAAGTGCCGCTAGCCTTGGTGCGACAAGCCTCTATGAAACCGGATCAAGGCTAAACGATCTTTCTGTTGCCGAATTCCGTGATAAGGCTGGACCTTTAATCGAACAGGCCGAGAGAGAGCTTTCAATAGTCAGCGTGGAACTTAAGGCTTATATCGAACAACAGCAGATAGAATCCTTCATGTAGAGGGCAGTCGTAGTCTTTTTTATTTAAGGTTTCCACCTCATAATTAGCCGTTATGGCCATCCCTGCCCATAAGGCGAACCGCTCAGATAATCCACCGACAGCTAATCGGGAGGCTCTACTCCGCTCAAGCGCAATCCTCATAGTCGACGATGAGCCAGGTATGTGTAATTTTTTGCAACGTGCCCTACAAGATGATTGCTCTGTCGTACGCGTCGCCAGCAATGTAGAGGAAGCTGAGGAAATCAGAAAAAGAGAGCATTTTGATTTGCTCATCGTAGATATTCGTCTGCCAGGTGTATCAGGTGTGGAATGGATGCAGTCTTTACGTGCCCATGGGGATCAGGCCGATGTGATCTTTATTACAGCATATGCGGATCTCGAGACAGCTATTGAAGCACTACGAGTTTCTGCTTCTGATTTTTTGATGAAGCCCTTTCGGCTGGAGCAAATCTTGAATTCGGTGGAGCGTTGTCTTGAACGACGTCATGTATTCCGGGAAAACATGTTGCTTCGGCGTCAAGTCGACCAAATCTATTCTGATAGAGAGATTGTCGGTCATAGTGCTGCAATAAAGAACATGAATCAGATAATAGAGCGTATAGCTTCCAGTCCGGTCACTGTTCTAATTGAAGGGGAGACAGGCTCTGGAAAAGAATTAGTGGCACGCTATATCCATCATTTATGTGGTTTGACTGGACCGTTCGTTCCTTTGAACTGCAGTTCCATTTCGTCGGAACTCATAGAAAGTGAACTTTTTGGTCATGCTAAGGGCGCCTTCACAGGTGCTATCAGTGCGCGAGAAGGGCTATTCAGCTACGCAAAAGATGGTACTTTGTTTCTAGACGAAATCAGCGAAATGCCGCTTTCGATGCAAACGCAGTTGCTGCGGGTATTGGAGGAAAAGAAAGTACGACCAGTTGGGTCTGATCGCGAAGCATCGGTCAATACTCGGGTGATAGCTGCGACCAATCGTCGTTTGGCTGAAGAGGTGGAAGTGGGCAGATTCCGCCAAGATTTGTTTTACAGATTGGAGGTGGTCACTATACGAGTGCCACCTTTACGGGAGAGGTTGGACGATATACCGGATCTTGCACAACACTTTATAAAGAATCTCTCGGCCGAGTTAGGTATGTCACCGATTTCCTTGGCCCATGATGAGGTAAAGACGTTGCAAAACTACGCTTGGCCAGGAAATGTGCGTGAATTAAAGAATGTTATAGAACGCTACCTCTTACTAGGGAAGTTTCCCACTGAGTTGGTACAGAGTGTGAATCCCACTGATGATATGATCACGTCTAAAACCCGGGGTTTTCCAAGCTCCTGGTCGTTGGAGGACGTTGTAAAACACCATACAAAAAGAGTGCTCGAAGAATCGGGTAACAATAAATCTGAAACAGCCAGATGCCTTGGCATCTCTCGTAAAACTCTGGATCGCAAACTTCGTCATTGGGAGCGTGATTCGGAAGCTTGAAGAGATATCTTAACTAGTTTAATGGGCTAATATGTTAAAGCAGTTATGGCGTACCACCAACAGCAGCGTCCGCTATAAACTGCTTATACTGGTCCTTATTCCAATACTTGCGATTTTACCGCTGATTCTGGGCTTTACGCTGTATTGGTTCTACAAGTTCACCTATAAACAACTCTACGCCAAAGTTGGTAGTGATTTGGCCGTCGCCAACGATGTATTTGCTCGCCTACAAAACGACTATTTGAACAAACTTGAAAAACTAGTCGAGTCTCATTCATTTCAACTGGCTTATGCGGGTAATGATCAAGACCGGATTAATGACCAGCTGGAGTTAATGCTGAAGACAACGGACTTCGACTACCTCCGTGTAGTGAAACGAGACAGGATTAGCGACTCCCAGCCCTCTTCTCCGATTTTAGAGAATGCGATGCGGCTTGCTAAACCTGGTGTTGGCGTGCAGGTATTCTTCCGAGATGCATTGAAAGCTTCAAATCCGCAAATCGCGGACAAGGTAGTACTGCCCCTAATTAATACACCGTTTTCGGCACCGACATCCCGAACTGTAGAAAACCGGGCGTTGGTGGTGCGCGCAGCTTATCCAATACGAAACCAGTTCGGAGACACTACGGCGGTTCTCGATGGGGGTGTCCTTCTTAATAGGAACTTTTCATTTGTGGATGACATTCGTGATCTTGTTTACGGAGAAGGTAGTCTCCCGGAGGGGGGCTGGGGCACTGTCACTGTATTGCTCGACGATGTGAGGATCAGCACGAATGTACCGTTAAGGGAAGGTGAGCGAGCGCTGGGTACTCGAGTATCTAAGGAGGTTCGGGATCATGTGCTAGGGGATGGAAGGGAATGGATAGACCGTGCGTTTGTGGTTAATGATTGGTATATCTCAGCATACAAGCCTATTTTGGATGTGTTCGGGGATAGAGTGGGGATGCTGTATACAGGATACTTGGAATCACCTTTTACGAGGGCATATGTAGGTACCGTTACTATTTTGATCGCACTTATTGTCCTTACTGGATTCACTATTGGATTAATCGTTGTTTTGGGCGCAAAAAGTATATTCCATCCTATCGAATTGATGACTGATGTAGTTCGCGCTACGCAACGTGGAGAGGACCGGCGAATTGGGGCAGTTTCATCCCATGACGAAATTGGTGAGCTCGCCAATCAGTTTGATTCAATGTTGGATTTGTTAAAAGAGCGTAGCCAGGAAATAGAGAAAGCGACTGACAAGCTTGAGCAAGAAGTCGAGGCTAGAACTCAAGAGCTGAAGAGTAAAAATACATGGTTGGAAGAAACTGTTAATCTTCTCCGGAGCACTCAACAGCAGCTAACGGCTGCGGCAAAGTTGGCGGCGCTGGGGCAGCTGACAGCTGGGGTAGCTCACGAGATCAACAATCCCACTGCAGTCATACTCGGCAATATTGACATTTTAACTAAAGAGCTTGGTGATGACGCCAAATCGGTTGAGACCGAGGTAAACCTTATCATAGAGCAGGTATACCGAATCCGGTCAATTGTGGACAAGCTACTACAGTATGCTCGTCCGGCGGAGTCATCCGGCTATATCGATAAAGTCGATGTTAATGAGCTTGTAAAGATGACGTTACAGCTGGTTGAACATGAAATTTCTCTCAAATCGGTTTCTCTAAACATCTGTTTGCGCGCGACCAACAAAGTAAGGATAAGCCCACAAGAATTACAACAAGTTTTGGTGAATCTATTTATGAATGCGGTACAAGCACTACCCAAAAAAGGTGTGATTGATTGTTCAACTGATGATTCCTCAGAAGGTGTGACAATTACCATTCGAGATAATGGAAGTGGAATAGCCCCGGTCGATTTAGCAAGGGTGTTCGATCCATTTTACACGCGCAAATCCGAGGGAACTGGGCTTGGCCTATCAGTGAGCTTTAGTTTGATACAGAGGTATGGAGGAAACATTAAGGTCGAGAGTAAAGAAGGTGAATGGACGGAATTCACCATTAACCTGCGAAAGAATCCGTTGACAAAAGAGACGGAGCGGCTGTTAAGGAGCTACGCTTAGTCTGTCGATACGACAGGTACTAAGGAGCGTTGGGTAATGATGCTTTTATGACAAGGAATATTCTGGATATATTTTCTGCACATGAAGGAATTATTTCTTTTGTAGGTGCTGGTGGCAAAAAAAGCACCATTTATCGTTTGGTGTCCGAGCATTCGGGAAAGATCGCGATCACATCAACTGTGCGCACGCCCCCATTTCGACGACGCTTGAGTGCGTGTCAAGTTGTTGCTGAACCGGATGAACTGTACACCCGGTTAAAATCAGCTACTCGTCAATATAAAAGAGTGGCTTATGCGTATACGAGTGATAAACCTGCGCGGTTGAGAGGTGTTCCTCCAGAGGAAGTTTCAAATATCCATAGTGAGTTTGGATTCGATGCCACTTTTATCAAAGCAGATGGAGCTCGCTTACGTTGGCTTAAGGCACCCGGGCAAGACGAACCACTTGTGCCGCACGACAATACAATTCTAGTACCCATAATATCGATACGGGCAATCGGTAAACCACTGTCAGATGAGGTGGCCCACAGGGCTAAAGATGCGGCGCGTGTTATGGGCATAAGCCTGGGTAGTCGAATAACCGCGGCCCACTTGGCTAGACTACTCGCGAGCGATCAAGGGGGGCTAAAAAAAGCGGGAACAGCAATGGTTATCCCGGTAGTAAATATGGTTGAGAACAAAGAGGACATGCGTCTAGCAAGACTAATTGCGGAGCAAGCGTTGGATCAATCCACGAAGATCTTGAGGGTAGTTATCGCATCTATGGTGCGCGAAGATCCCATTCTTCAGGTAGTGCAAGATTAACGGTTGAAGGCGACGTTTCGAAACCATTTCCTTCATCCTGGAATTGAAGTACAGGTATTACTACTAAGTTATTTATCGAAGCTGTAGATCAGGGGTTTGCTTTTCTCCCAGTCAGCCGATGTCGCGGGGATAAACTTTTTAAAGCGTTCCTTGATATCTTTATCAATAAATTCTCTTTCCAGCGCTAGTATGGTGCCTTCATCATATTCACACAATGACTCTGCATAGAGAATTTCATCCAACGCCGCTTTCAACGCTGAAGAGCGATCGAGCGTATCAAAAAGAGAGAGGATGTTAACGGACAACTGGTTGACAGCGTTCTGATACTCTTCCGAATCTATATTTGTAATTGCAACGAGTGTGGAACGTCCAAAGCTTTCGATACCTAGAAAGCCGGTTAAGAAACCCTGTAAACGCTTGCCTGACATTTTATCTATCGAATCTTCCAAGAATTCGAAGCCACCTGGAACAGCCACTTCACCTGGATTCGCTGCGAGTTCGTACACTTGAGTGTCCGATTCATCCAATCGTACTACCTTGGGGAGTTTGTGCATAGGTGCTTTCGGCCCCTGTTCTTACTCTAAAGCAATCTTCCCTTCAATGGGCTCATGTATCCCTAGTAACTTGATTTCCAACGTCGCACTGACGTCCACTTGTTCATTACCTTTTAATGTACCGTTCGAAATAGCATCCCGGACAGCCTGTTCGATCAAGCGTTGTGACGTGATTCCAACTTTTTTTAGAAACTTACGCATTTCAATATTAAATTTGTCTTCATTCATAATTTGTTACACTGCTTACGGTTTATATTCAATGTTTAATGTAAAAAGAAACGTGGTTTTCGACCCTTTGAACTTTTATCTTTAAACTTTGACCTTTTCTTAGTCAGACCAAACAATCTGTCCACAACGCTTAAAATTATAACCACCCAGCGTTGTCGCGATGCGCATGCATTCAGGGCTTTTCATCTCTTCCATCAATTTCTGGAACAAGGTACGGAAGTAGACGCCTCTGTTTAACGCAAAATCGTAGGATTCCCATCCAATTTCTACGAAATCCAGACCATATTGAGTGGCGCAACTGCGAGTCCCCGGAGTGACGTCTGCCTCACCTCGAGCCAATAAAGAGGCCGCTTCATGTTGTGACAGGGTACGGTGCGTAGGATGGATCTGCGCAGGATTTATACCAAGTTGTGTCATCAGTTCCGTTAAGTGGCTTTGTGCTATCAGCTGATGGTGGCGCATAGCCCAGCGAACATCCTTGTCGAAAAGTTCTTTAGTCTCCATTGGCACACCAAACTCTGGTGCAATGATAAGTCCATGCGCACGCTCAAATATTCTTACTAGAACCCAGCTCTTGTGAGGGGGGTAGTTCTGGATTAAGGCCGCATGTCTCCGCTCACTTCCTGCGCTGGGTCCCCATCTAACTCCACATACGTCTGCCCGATTGCGGGCAAGTAAGGATAGGCCGAGCTCGGTGTTAGTATGAGTGTGACTCACCAGAGCGCGGCCTTGCATCTTATTGACTAACTGGGTGATCGCTCTTTGAATCAGTGTGTCATCACTGCCGGCGATCACCAGTCGATCGACAAGCAAACCGCCGTGACTGCTTTCCATGAGCCAGTGGTCCACAAGTTTCCGGGGAAATAGCCACTTGCCGGTAACTTTGGTTGCAGGAATCTTGCCCTCACTAACCAGGGCATAAACTTTTTTTGTGTTTATTTGAAGGTATTTGGCAACTTCTCGAACACTAAGGAAAGGGGACTCGGGTTTATTATCCCGCTCTATCCCATCCGATGAAGTACTTACTTGCTCTTTCTTGGCAGCGTCAAGATCTGGCATTTACGTCCCGGTTTTTGAATGAGGGACTTCGGCACCAAAGTGAGATTTACGACCTGGGACAGCGTCAAAAACAAAGTTTCTAACACCTTGGTAAACAAGAAAGTGTCTACCCTTTGCTCGCGCGATCATCGTGACGCCGAGATCGAGCGCCAGCTCCAGACCCATTTGAGTAATCCCCGATCGGGATAACAATATCGGAATACCCATATGGGCTGTTTTCATCACGATCTCAGATGTCAATCGCCCGGTCGTGTAGAAAATTTTATCCAGCCCTTCAATCCGATCAAGCCACATGCGACCGGATATTGCATCTGCAGCATTATGGCGACCTACGTCTTCAACGAAACTCAATACCTCATCATTTTGACAAAGGGCACAGCCGTGCACAGCGCCTGCTTTTTTGTATAGTTCGTTGTGAGCGGCGATGCTTCTTAGCAAGTTGTAAATGGTGGATTGTTTGACCTGTACACTAGGCAGGCGGACATCGTATAGCTTGTCTAGCGTACAGCTGAACACCGTGCCTTGGGCGCATCCTGTGGTAACCGTTCTTTTTGACAGTTTGTTTTCCCAGTCGGTAATACCCTGGCCGTGCGTGGTGGTGATATCAACCCGCTCCCGATCCCAATCAACTTCGACCGATCGAATATCTTCAATATTCTCAATGAGTCGTTGATTACGCAGGTACCCTAGTGACAATTCTTCGGGATGTGTACCCAAGGTCATCAGCGTAACCACTTCACGATCATCGACTTTTATAGTCAGCGGAAACTCCCCCGCCACGTTAACCTCACGAACCTCGCCAAATTCGTCTACCGCCGATACCACCTCGGTGGGTGAGCGACCCGCCCGGCTCATCTTGGGTTGGTAATGTTGGGCCATAGTTTTATGTTCAGTCGAAGTCAGTGCGCGTTTATCTTAGCAAATTGCAGAAGCTATGCAGAGAAAACTGAAAGCTCAGGTGAAGACTACCAATCAGAGGAGAAAGTTCCATATAAACCAAAAAGGCCTTTAAAACCGGGATGCGGCTATCGTTGATTAAACAATAAACTTGGTTGGAACTGGGTCAAAATTACCCGCCTCCATAATGGTGTCTCATATGTACAGACATAGGCTAACTACCGCCGGGGTAGGCTGACTAGCGAGACAAACTACGCCAATCGAATGTTAGAATGTTGGAACAACCAGTAAGCTCCACTCGAGCTCGGACTCGAAATGACCGACAAACCTTCTGCTGAAAGGCTCGCTGTGTACACCGATACACTGTTTCCCGTATCGGTGATTATGGAAAGAAGAGAGAAACGACGTGGTCAGTGGTCGTATACTGAATGGAAGGCAACAGGCATATTGGTAGGTAACCAGTTAAAGAAAAGATATCCTGAAAAATGCTTATTACATGAGGATAAAGAGTGTCGAAGGTTTTTATGGACCAATTTTGTAATCGAGCTGTTCAAGGATGGGGCGGAAAGCTATTGGAATAACCTGATGGCTTCGAAACCCTCATTATTTGTTGTATGTAGAGATGATGAGGAAACCGAAGATTTGGAACCTTTTCTCGTAACTGCTAATTACGACGAGATCATCGGCTATCTGGAGGTTGAGGACAAAGTCTTTTCGCTACCTATTCCCCCTGAAATCTATCAATGGCTCGAGCGTTACGTTGTAAACAACTACATTCCGCCAGAGCGTCGTAAACGAAAGCGAACCAACTGGGAAGATGTGAGAGATGAGCAGACATCACCGTCCGCCCGAAGACACTAACGGAGAAGAGAGCTTTGTAGGCCGTTGGTCACGGCGCAAAGGGCAAGCTAAATCTGACCGATCACCCCCGGCCCAGGGAAAAGTGCAATCTGAGGCGAAGGATCTAGACGAGAAAAAACCAGTCAAGTGTGATGAAGATATGCCGCCCGTCGATAGCATCGACGAGAATTCTGATGTTAGCGACTTTTTTTCCCAAGGGGTAAGCGAGCCTTTAAGAAAGGCTGCCTTGAGGAAGTTTTTTCACTCACCTGCATTCAATATCGTAGACGGTTTGGATGACTACGATGATGACTTTACCACTTTTAAAGCCCTTGGCGATATCGTAACAGCTGATATGCGTCACCGGATGGAAGTTGAGAAGGAAAGGGAAAAAGAGAAAGCTGAATCCGAATTGGCGCATGAAGGGCAAGAAGAACCGACTGATACTGTTGCCGATGATGAGCGAGACAAAGCTGATGCTGCTGACGAGACTGGGGCGGATCGCGATGTGGCTCGATCCGAAGTTGACGGTGCCACGGACGATAACGTTGAAGCCGAACGTGGTGAGAAACAAAAGACATGACGACAACTCTAATTGAGAGCAATGGATACGCAGGTGAGCCACTGGCCCTGGTTGCCAATACGACAGATGGAACGGCGCGGCGGGATGCGCTTTCTCTGCTGCGGGATAGCGAACACACTCCTACGTCAGTTGTCAGTTATCGTTCCCAAGGCTCTGTTCTAGTTCATTGTAGCGGTGGTCCGGATTCGACTGTCATAGATCGACTGACTGAAACAGGGCTTAGATGTACTGTGCTGTTTTCGAGAGCAAACCTTAAAGGCGTATCTATTGAGAAGTGGCAAGGAAATATAGATCAGGTGGAGGGTAAGGTAACTGAGTTTGGAGGACACCTTGGTGAGTTTCGTATTGTATTGGAACACCCAGAGGGCCCGGTCAATGTTGCACGCTTAGTCGGTTTAGGAAAAGACAGCTTTGATCTCGTGCTTGACTTGAGTGATAACAAACTAATGCAACAAGATGTGCCGCCAATAGGTTATTACGCGCCGGAGTCAGAACAAGACGTCAGTGAAGTTATTTCTGAACTGCCGTCGATGATTGGAGAATTTGACAAGCCTAAGTTTTTTGACCTGAATCCCAACATCTGTGCACATACCTCTAGAGGTGTAGTTGGATGTACGCGATGTTTAGATGTGTGCCCCACACAGGCTATTACACCAGATGAGAGCAGCGTCAAAGTTGATCCTTATCTTTGTCAAGGTATCGGGGTATGCACGACAGTATGTCCGACCGGGGCCATAACATATTCGTTTCCCCGGGTTAGTGATTTATTGGATGACTTACGCCGTGTCTTGCATCGATATCACGATGAAAAAGGCAGGCAGCCCGTGTTGCTGTTTCATGATGAGGAGAACGGAAAAATCTGGCTGAGAAGCGTGATAGATTCACTCCCTGAAAACCTTATCCCCATTGAAGTAGAGAATATCGCCTCGGTGGGAATGGATATTTGGCTATCTTGTTTGGCCTATGGTGCCCACCACGTGTTGCTGCTTGCGACAGATCAACTGACTCTCGGCGTTAGTTCCGCAATAGATCGTGAAATAGAATTAACCCAAACAATTTTGGGGGCAATGGGGTATCCGAGAGATCGGATCACTTTGCTTAAACCCGCAGGTGGTCACCAGCTTCTAGATTGCCTACCTGGTGCGTTCGGTGAACAAATCGTGCCGTCAGCGGGGTTTGCTGCGTTCAATGAGAAGAGAACTACCTTGCGCTTAGCTCTGGATCATTTTTACGAACATGCACCAAAAACTAGAAAGACGGTGGCGTTGAGAGCGGGATCACCCTTTGGCCGAATAAAGGTCGATAAACAGGCGTGCACGCTGTGTATGTCCTGCGCTGCGGTTTGCCCAACGGCGGCGATAACCGATGGTGCCGGGCTGCCGAGGCTTATGTTCATAGAGAACAATTGCGTCCAATGTGGCATGTGTGAAACAGCTTGTCCTGAAGATGCGATCGAACTCGAAGCGCGTTTTAACTTTGATGCCGACGATCGGGACAACGTGCGCATCATGTACGAGGAGGAGCCATTCAACTGCACTAAGTGTGGTAAGCCGTTCTCTACCAAAAGCATGATGTCCAAAATGCGGGAGAAGCTCAAAGGACATTGGATGTATCAGGATGCGGCTCAAAGGCGTCGTTTGGAAATGTGTGAAAATTGTCGAATCGAAGATATGTATCTCACCAGTGGTGGTATGGATCCTTACGAAAAAGCTGACAAACCAACGGGGTCAAAGGTATAAAAGTGATGCAGCTGTGAGACAAAATGAACCACCTAGACTGTATCCAATCAAATTTCAGCCCGATTAGATACGATTATTGGTTATTATAGGTTACTATTTTTCTATTTCTTTTGGCATAGCTTGTGCGTATTGAATAGTGAAAAACGATAACGCTTCCAGTGACACCGTTGCCTCCGGCGTGGAAATTACGGAAGAGGACCAGATCAGAGCCAACACTTACCGATTGCTCGGGACACTGATGGCGCGACCGCCAACGCAGGAAGTCATAGATTTATTGAAACAAGTAGATATTGATGAGAAAGCGCAGGACAGCGCGATGGCCGCGGCTTGGAAAACACTAAGCCTGGCGGCGGAACGGGCAACTGTTGAAGAGCTCGATGATGAATATCAAGCGTTATTTATTGGCATCGGTCGAGGGGAAGTAGTGCCATACAGTTCTTGGTATTTAACCGGATTCATGATGGAACGCCCGTTGGCGCAGCTGCGCCAGGATCTACAGCGTTTCGGTATAGAGCGGGCCGAGGAAGTTAAGGAACCGGAAGATCACGCAGGCGCATTGTGTGAAACGATGAGTTTGCTTATTGGCGGGCTCGAAGGGGTATCGCCGCATGAGCAGAAAACATTTTTCAATGACCACCTCGCGCCTTGGATGGTTAAATTTTTTGAAGATTTGCAAAACGCAGAAGCGGCAAATTTTTACAGCGCCGTTGGCGCATTAGGAGAGCAGTTTATTGAGGTCGACAAACGATACTTGGAAATGTTGCCTCATTAAGAAAACAAATTTGTTCGGCTTACGTAGGGTATAAGTATCGATTGAAACTGTAGTTCGATAAGTAAATCGTTCGAGGAGATGTAATATGAGTGTGAAGAAAAAAGGCGCCGTAACAAGTCGGCGCGGTTTCCTTAAGGGCGTAGCAGTGGCAGGTGGCGCAGCCGCGGCATCAGCGATGGTGGCTGAGACTGCTAACGCTGGTATGGTCACCGGGCGCGCTGCCAGCAAGGAAAAAGAACAACCAAAGGGATATCACCTAACCCCACATATTCTCGATTATTACGAGAAAGCAAGATTCTAGTCTATAGAGGTACCCACAATGAAATTAATTAAAAAGCAACGCGTCTCGCAGGGATCTGGTCAACAGATGCACTCGGATGCGATAGATCGACGTACGTTTTTGCGTCGATCCGGTGTTGCTCTTGGTGGCGCTGCCGTGGCTAGTAGTCTTCCGTTGACTATGATGCGCCAGGCTGAAGCCAGCCCGGAATTCGCACCGAAAGAGGGCATACAAACCGAGCGCATTCACTCGATATGTACCCACTGTTCTGTTGGATGTGGCGTTATCGCGGAAGTGCAAAACGGTGTTTGGACTGGTCAAGAGCCAGATTTCGAATCACCGTTTAATTTAGGTGGACACTGTTCCAAGGGAGCGTCAGTTCGAGAACACGGTATGGGTGAACATCGGTTGAAATACCCGATGAAGCTAACCGGTGGTAAATGGAAACGGATTTCATGGGATGAAGCAATAAACGAAATCGGTGATCAGATGCTCAAGGTCCGTGAAGAATCTGGACCGGATTCTGTGTATTGGATGGGCTCCGCGAAGTTCAGTAATGAGCAGGCTTACCTCTTTCGTAAGTTAGCTGCCATGTGGGGCACTAACAATGTTGATCACCAAGCCCGCATCTGTCACTCCACGACCGTAGCCGGTGTTGCAAACACTTGGGGCTATGGAGCGATGACCAATTCCTATAACGATATGCACAACTCCAAGGCGATGATTTTTATCGGTAGTAACGCAGCCGAAGCGCATCCCGTCGCTATGCAGCACATTTTGCGCGCCAAGGAGAATGGATCGAAGATGATCGTATGCGACCCGCGCTTTACGCGTACAGCAGCGCATGCTGATCACTTTGTTCGCTTCCGCCCAGGTACTGACGTAGCTCTGGTGTGGGGCATGCTATGGCATATTTTTGAGAATGGTTGGGAAGACAAGGAATACATTTCTCAACGGGTCTGGGGACTTGATCGAGTCCGCGAAGAGGTCAAGAAGTGGAATCCGCAAGAGGTAGAGCGTGTCACCGGTACACCGGAAGATGTAGTTAAACAAGCGGCCCAAATTCTCGCCGAAAATCGACCGGGTACCATTGTGTGGTGTATGGGCGGTACGCAACACACCATCGGTAACAACAACACCCGCGCCTACTGTGTCCTGCAATTGGCGTTGGGTAACATCGGTAAGTCCGGTGGTGGTGCCAACATCTTTCGCGGTCATGACAATGTCCAGGGAGCTACTGACTTTTGCGTACTGTCCCATTCGTTACCCGGGTACTACGGATTGTCGAATGGCGCGTGGGGACACTGGTCCAGAGTGTGGGATCTGGATCCGGAATGGGTCAAAGGCCAGTTTTCGCAAGAGGAAGTCGAGGGCGATGGTGGTAAACCAGTCCATCCCATGAACTACAAGGGTATCCCGGTATCCCGCTGGATAGACGGTGTTCTGGAAGAGAACATCGGTCAAAAAGACAATATACGGGTACAAGTGCTCTGGGGCCACGCTGTGAATAGCCAAACCCGCGGTCCGGAGATGAAGAAGGCGATGGAAAAACTGGATATGCTGGTAATCATTGACCCGCATCCAACCCACGCCGCAGTCATGAACGACCGCAAAGAAGGCACTTACTTGTTGCCGGCAGCCACCCAGTTCGAGACCTACGGGTCGGTTACTGCGTCAAACCGTTCGTTGCAATGGCGCGATAAAGTTATCGAACCGGTCTGGGAGTCGTTGCCCGACCATACCATTATGTATAAGTTTGCCAAGAAGCTCGGTATTGCCGACCAGCTGTGCAAACACATTAAGGTCAACAACGACGAACCGCTGGTGGAAGATATCACCTTAGAGTTCAATAAGGGCATGTGGACCATCGGCTACACCGGACAAAGTCCGGATCGTATCAAGTCGCATATGGCTAACCGCAAGACCTTCAATACGACCACTTTGAAAGCTGAGGGTGGTCCCAATGACGGCGAGTACTTTGGTATGCCATGGCCATGTTGGGGTACCGCGGAGATGAAACATCCAGGTACGCCGGTGTTGTATGATCCGAGCAAGCCAGTGGCTGAAGGTGGCCTTACTTTCCGTGCGCGCTTCGGTGTAGAGCACGACGGTGAAAACCTGCTTGCCGAAGGGTCTTACAGCGACGGCTCAGAGATTCGGGATGGTTACCCCGAGTTTAAGGCCGACGTTTTGAAGCAGCTCGGTTGGTGGGATGATTTGACCGACGACGAAAAAACTGCTGCGGAAGGCAAGAACTGGAAAACCGACTTGTCTGGTGGGATTCAGCGAGTAGCGATAAAACACGGTTGTGCACCTTTCGGTAATGCCAAAGCGCGCACCTTTGTTTGGACCTTTCCGGATCCCATACCCGTGCATCGCGAGCCGTTGTATACGCCAAGACGTGATCTGGTAACGGATTATCCCACCTACGAAGACCGCAAGCGTTTCTACCGCTTACCCACTCGTTACGCGTCAATTCAAGCGAACGATTTCTCCAAAGATTTTCCGATCATTTGGACCAGCGGACGCTTGGTTGAATACGAAGGTGGTGGTGAGGAACAGAGGTCGAATCCCTGGTTAGCCGAGCTTCAGCAGGATATGTTTGTGGAAATAAATCCGGCTGACGCTAACGACAATGGCATTCGAGATGGCCAGATGGTTTGGATCGACAGTCCTGAAGGAGCGAAGCTAAAGATGAAGGCCATGGTTACCAGGCGAGTAGCTCCAGGAGTTGTATTCACCCCATTCCACTTTGGTGGGTGGTACCAAGGAGAAGACCTGTTAGCCAAGTATCCGGAGGGTACCGCTCCCCTTGTCAGAGGTGAGGCCTGTAATACCGGCTTAACCTATGGCTATGACTCCGTAACCCAGATGCAGGAAACTAAAGTTTCTCTGTGTCGTATCCGCGCTACTTAAAGGAGGGCTTAGACAATGGCAAGAATGAAATTCCTTTGTGACGCCGAGCGATGCATTGAATGTAACTCCTGCGTCGTTGCCTGTAAAAACGAAAACGATGTCCCTTGGGGTGTAAATCGCCGTCGTGTCGTTGTGCTCAATGACGGTGTCCCTGGTGAGAAATCGATCTCCGTGGCGTGTATGCATTGCACCGATGCACCTTGTGCAGCGGTTTGCCCGGTCGATTGCTTCTATACCACTGACGAAGGGATCGTGCTTCACGATAAAGACCTTTGCATCGGCTGCGGGTACTGCTTCTATGCCTGCCCGTTTGGTGCACCGCAATATCCGGAACAAGCAGCCTTTGGCGTACGCGGTAAAATGGATAAATGTACTTTCTGTGCCGGTGGCCCAGCGAAGAACAATTCCGATGCTGAATACGCTAAATATGGCAGTAATCGTATCGCGCAAGGCAAGTTACCGCTTTGTGCCGAAATGTGCGCTACCAAGGCACTGGTCGCCGGTGACGGTGATATGGTCGCCGACATATATCGTGAACGGGTGCTCAAGCGGGGTGGTCGACCTCAAACCTGGGGTTGGGAAACCGCTTATGGGGCACAGGGATAGATAGTATTGGAAGGTGAGGGGGTTGGATTAAGATTCCAACCCCTTTTACTCTTTCGAGCCTATAAGGATGAGGAAGTTCATGTCGTTCGTAGTTTTTTGAGGAAATTGAAATGAGCAAACTCAACGTTCTTTTGATGGGTTTGGTCGTTGTTGTATTAGCAGGATGTAATCAATCTTCCAGCGTTACCGTGCATAAACCCGGTGTTTACAAGGGTGCCAGCGACCCGCTGTTGAGCGCCAACACCGAAGAGAGAGCGACCGCTTTAAGCGAGCGCTTTACAATGGGTCAGTTAGATCGTTGACACTAGAGGAGGTTACTATGGCTAAGCAACAAAAGACCAAAGGCCGTCATGCAAAAATAATATTGTGGAGCGTCGTAACCATAATGTTGGGCGCCACCTTGTTGCCCTTGACGGGCTATATTTACGTTGGTGTCACCTCGGCATCGGCCCAGGCCACAGAGGAGTCAAATCCGCGAGCAAACTATTGGCGAGCCGTTCGTGAGGGTGGTGCGGGTTATGTAGCGTCCCAAGGTCCCTATACGACCAATACCTTGATTCAAAATGGTGGGCAAAATTGGCGCCAGATTCGAAACGGCCCAGTGTCAACCTACACACCCTGGCTTCTGGCGGCTGTCATTGGCGCGATTCTTATATTTCATCTGGTGAGAGGTCGGATCAAGGTCACTGAGCCGCGCTCAGGTAGGATGGTGGAGCGCTGGGGTATGGGTGAACGTGTTCTGCACTGGTACACAGCTATATTGTTCATCATTCTAGCCATCACGGGCTTGAGTATGTTGTTTGGACGTACAGTACTGATCCCGTTATTGGGCCCGGAAGGGTTTGCTGCTTGGGCAAGCGTGGCTAGGTTGGCTCATAATTACTTGGGTCCGTTCTTTGCCGTAGGGATTTTGATCGAGATCGTCTGGTGGATTAGACATAACATTCCCAACGCGACTGACATGAAATGGTTTGCTCAAGGTGGTGGAATTCTCACCAATACGCATCCTCCCGCCGGTCGAATGAATGGAGGAGAAAAGCTTTGGTTTTGGATAATCTGTACCTTCGGTGTGGCGGTCGTTGTAACCGGTATCATTCTGGATTTTCCGAATTTTGAACAGAGCCGTGAGACCATGCAGCTTGTCAACATAATCCATACTGTAGCTGCTATGGTCTGGATTGCCGTGGCCATCGGTCATATCTGGATCGGTACCCTCGGTTCGGAGGGATCACTTGAAGGTATGACCACGGGTCGGGTGTCTGAGGAATGGGCCAGGCAACACCACGATGAGTGGCTTGAGCAGGTTAAGAGCAGAGAGCAATCGTGAGAGGTTTGGTAAAGAAACTGTCTTAATCTAAAACAATAAAGAGTACTGTAACACCGGGTGGGCGCTAAGCGCACCCGGTGTTTTTTGTGAATCGAAGTGAAAGCATTTCCTCATCAAGTACAAAAGATAATGCGCGAAAAGGATATCGCTGCAACATGTATCCCCGTTCAGTATGACGATGAGGCGTGGGAGTCGGCTTTCTTTTTCCATGTTGCGGGTCCCGAATCGAAGCAGGATCGAAGAATATTAAAAAGGGATAAAATAACACCCACCATTTTGATGACAGAACTGATGACCCACGCGAATGCATCGGTTGTGTTAATGCGTTTTGAAATACAGACTATCATCAATGATCCCCTAGTCTTCGAAATACTTTTCGTTCCGGGAGAGGTCAGTCTGCACTACGAGTGTCTCAAGTTCTTAGCCCAGCAAAACCGAATGAGGTATTTCTTTGCGGATTCAGGTTTCCGTGTTTTGCAAGAACAGGAACAGGATATGAGTAGCGCGCAACACCAAAACTTCGAGGCTTTGGCCAGACAAGCTTTTGCGCACGACAGTGTCATACGCATGACAGGCCGGTACAATGCCCAGGCTGCCTTATCGGAGGTGGTCGCCCACTATCAGATAAGAACTGAAACCCAAGATACCGGAGATAAAAGTACTCACTAATGATGATCCGACCAAAAACAAAAACAACACTGATGGTCGTTTCTTGTATTCTGTTGCTCAATACGGCAACTTTAGCTGGAGAGCTGGAAGCCGCGAACGTAGACGTTGATACAGTTCATAGTAATGGCAAAACGGCTTTGATGCTGGCTGCTCGAAACGGGGACCTTGAAGAAGTAAAACGTCTTTTACGGAACGGAGCCGATGTTAACAGGGCAAACGACAATGGTGGCACACCGATCATGTACGCGGCGTTGGGGGGTAATTTAAATATTGTAAAGCTGCTCATTGAGCTTGGCGCAGATCCGAATGCTGTCGCAAAAAATGGCTGGTCGGCTTTGATGATTTCAGCAGCAAAAGGATATGCTGCTATCGCACAACAACTGTTAGACAATGCCGCCGATCCAAACCTGCAGGATGTATATCATTGGTCCCCCCTGATGCGTGCCGTGTATGAGGGTAGAGGTGAGGTCGCAGCACTGTTGTTGGAGAACGCCCGGATCGATATCAATCATCGCGGTGAGAATGGTGTTACCGCGTTGCACATTGCCACCCTGCAAGGCTACCTGGGTTTAGTAGAGCTGTTATTGAAATACGGTGCGGACAAAACAATCACCGATCATTCCGGCCGTACTCCATACGAGATCGCCACCCAAATAGGTGGCGATAAGTTATTGTATTTATTGAAAATAAATTGAATTTGAATCTTCTTCCGGAGTATGAAAAAACATGTAATGCCTTCCGATGGATCCGATTGTCCTTTAGAAAAGTTGGGGACTCTCTATATTAGCTATTTGTCTTTCCCGCATGTACTCTGATCATTGTCATCTCTGCATATGCTCTGATCATAATTATTCCCGAATGTCTTTAGCGGGAATCCAGAGTTTGAATTGACTCAACATGAGCTGTGCCCCAACAATGACAGCAGCCCGGTGTACACTCGTTACTAGGTGCTAGCTACCCGACACTGCTGTTTAGCACCTCATCTGAGACTTACTGAACTTTTCGAGCAACACCAGCTCCGTGTTTTTATCTACCAGTCGATTAACTTCCGTGGTCAGGTATTCCAGCTGAAGCCTTTCTAGAAAAGTCTCGAAAAACTTACTGTACAACTCTCCTCCAGTGGTGCCGACGGCGTACAATCTATCGCTACTTTGATCGTACTCGAGCATGATTGTCGTTAACGGTTGCTTTGCAGGGCCCCCGAGCACTTCTGCGCCGCGTTTTACGTCGTATACACTTTTTTCAGAACAACAATAAATTACCCGGGAGCCTTCTTTAGATTTCATGTTTTTATCTTGATAGTTTATCGTTCCATGGCGATAGTTAATAAAGCTGACGGCTTTGGCTGGGTGAGTCATTTTATGGGCACAGATGGCCGAAAACGCGACGATGGAGCTATTCGGACCGACCCCACCATGCCACGTATAGTTCCCTCCGTTTTCGGTTTTTAGACTCACGCGCTCCCTAATTGGCTCGCCGAGGTCAATTAAAAAGCATGGGGTAGTTACAAAGGGATAGTGGAAAATATAGTTTCGACCGATCTCCAAACTCTTGGTCGTTATCGGTTTCTTGTAAAAATCTACTAGTTCTACTTGATTGTATTTCTTTACTTCACTGTTCTCTGCGGCAATTGATTGACGCAAATGCCCGGCCGTAACCGCTCCCATACACAACTTGATAAAGTTTCTACGGCCATAACGAGATTTACAAATTAAATCTGTCATTCTTTTCCTATGACGAGAAATCCGGTCGAAAAAAATCGGATAGTTTGATTGTCTCAGTATCGGCGTGAGTTGCCAATTTTATTGCACCAGTAGGGGACAGTTCATCAAAAGTCCCTACTATGTCCGAGTCTTCTAGACTAATTCTTACCGGATCATTTTTTTGGTGGCCCCTGAATAACCAAGCTTTGCGAATAGGTTCAAAACCTTCCTCAGACCATCGATTAATCCACGACAAAAATTCACGGGTATAGGCCTCTAGCAGTTGCACACGGTCGAACGATTGAAATCCCTCGCCACGCATACTGGCCGCGTCAAAACCTTTGCTGTACGGGTGATCGTAAACATTCACGTTTAGTGACACCACCATCCACTTAACTACAGCGCCGTACAATTTTCCACTCAGGGTGATACCAGCCACTTTGCCTTGATTTAGGATAATGTCATTGGGCCATCGATAACGAAACTCCTCGAGGGGTTCGGCCTGCCTGGAAATCCCCATTGCGGCACAAATAGTGGAGAGGAGACTCAATTGACAGCAAAGCTCGAGAGGCCCTTCAGGGCGTAAGATGATAGCGCAATGAAGATTGCGATTACCGGACATCCAATAGTTTCCAGCCCGGCCGAGGCCCTCTCTCTGAGATTTTGTCCATACAACAGTACCTTCTTCTGCTCCGCCTACTGCTAAGCGCTCAGCATGTGCGCGACTACTGTCAGTGGAATCTACAGCAATCAGATCGTACAACCTCGGGATATCTGGTGTGGGTTCAGACATCTAGGGCGTATTTGGAAGTCAGTTCTTCTTTTTCCTCGAGGGTGTTTATATTTACAAACGTCTCGGGCTCGTCTGAAAAATCAACCACGATCACTGCATGTTGATCAAACCATTTGTCGATTTTCCGTTCCCCTGCTTCCAGGAAAGCTACCATGCTGGTGAGCAAACTACAGTGAATAAGCATAAATACCGGCTGTAACCTTTTCCCGTCCGAAGCAACGGCAACTTTTGCTTTAGCTGAGGTCAACTCACCATACATTCTTTTTGCCAGATCAGGTGCCAGCAGCGGTGAGTCGCAGGGTGTAGTCAATACGTATTCTGTGGTCGAAACTTCAAGACCACTGGCCATCCCGGCAAGTGGACCATCGTATTCTCCGATACTGTCTTTGATAACAGTATCTGCCCAATTTCTATATTCTGGAAGATTTCGGTTCGCGCTAATGATGATTTGTTCGACTTGGGGAGCAAGCCGTTCTACTACATGCGCGATCAAGGGTTTGCCACCAAGTATTACCAAACCTTTGTCCACGCCGCCCATGCGGCGCGCACGGCCACCAGCCAATATCAATCCAGTGATGTTTTTGTATGCCATCGACGTGCTATCTCGTTTTCTACATTATACGGTTGTTAAGATATATGTGCGTTCTGGCCTAGAGGTAAACTAACCAGTAAACTTATCCAATGCGAGTTAAAGTTAGATTGTTTGCAAGTCTGCGCGAGAGCTTTGGTTACGCTGAGCGCGATTTAGAAGTAAAAGACGGCTTGACCTTAAATGATGTGTGGAAACTTGTGTCAGAAGGGAAAGATCCTTCGGTCGCCGTCATGATGGCGGTAAATATGGATTACGCTCAACCGGACGTTAAGGTAAATGACGGTGATGAAGTGGCGTTTTTCCCTCCAGTAACGGGGGGTTAAACCGGGGACAGTATACTTTTTAACGCTGGACTGTAGGAGCGGCGCCCTCGCCGCGATTCGATCGGCATGGAGCGTACCTCCTATGTTTGGATTTAAAAGTTAAAAAGTATACTGTCCCCGATTTGGTTTTTTCCCCAACCAAAAAGATTGAGTCATTTGATTAGCAGCGTCATCGTTTGTTTTGATGCAATGCCAATTACCGAACCAACGCATAAGTTCGCCGTCACTCAGAACATATTCTTCAGAGAATGTGGGTTTTTGTTCTAGGAAACGCTTGTTGAAGGTTTGATATAACAGTACCCCACCTGACCTAAGGGCGTGTCTTATCGGTGCTATGAGGTCGCGGTTGAGATAGCGGAATACGACAATCACGTCGAAATAAGCTACCGGTAACGGGTACGAGTCCAAATCGGCAACGAAACCGTGTAAGTCTAAGCCATTGGCCTTGGCTTTTCGTTTTCCAAAACAAAGTGCGGTAACACTCCCGTCTATGGCAAAACTACTGTTGCCAAGTTTTGCCAGAAATAGCGCATTATCGCAGACACCGCAAGCAAGATCCAAGGCGTTTCCCTTTTGCGCAAGTAGGGATCGGTTTTCAACTAAAAGTGGATCGGGATTGATGTAATCGGAATACTCATGGTTTAGGTATTTCTTATTCCATCGATCGATATCGGATTTCATATTCGGTTATACGGCGGCGCCCCCGCCACGATTAATCGAAGAACCTGTAAACTTTAGGCTGGTCTTATCCAAACACCTGACTTACCACCGGACTTTTCAAGCAATCCAATTTCACTCATGATCATGCCTCGATCCACTGCTTTGCACATGTCATAAATAGTAAGCAGAGTAATTTGAACTGCAGTAAGCGCTTCCATTTCGACCCCGGTTTGTCCATAAGTCTCAACGCGAGCTAGGCATTGGATGGCGTTATTTTCTCTATCCGGCCTCAAGTCGATAGCTACTTTGGTAATAGGAATAGGATGGCAGAGTGGGATTAAGTCTGAAGTACGTTTAGCGGCCATAATTCCTGCAACACGGGCAATTCCCAGTACGTCACCTTTCTTGTGACCTTTTTCTAGAATCATCTGCAAGGTTTGTTCTTGCATAGTGATTGTCCCGGAGGCGACGGCGATGCGGTGAGTCACCTTCTTTTCGCCAACGTCTACCATGTGCGCGGCGCCTTCTTTGTCAAAATGTGAAAACTTCCTCGAAGATGTCATAAATATGATTTCGTTTGCCGTCCTTTCCCCGAAGATTTCGAAATAATCCGGCCTTTGATCGAGTCCTTATTATGCAGTTCGATTGTAGGATAACGGCTATTCAATGGTTTTAAGTACCAACGGTCATTTTCCCGTGACAGTTGACGGAACAGAAAGTCGTTGTCATGTAAGGCGACGACGTAAGCTCCCTCTTCGGCGGTTAGCTGTGGTTCGATAACGATTACCTCTCCTTCTTTGAACTCTGGTTCCATGCTGTCACCTAGAACGCGCAGGGCGTAAGGTTCACTACCTGAACATGCTGTCATGATTTGCTTCAAATTACTCTGTTTGAGTTGACATTATATATAAGGAACCTTTGAGCATTCAGTATTTGCCTGACGTACTAGATTATTGATTTGGTGTTTCTTAATTGGGTTGCTAGGTGGTTTTCATTCCAGCCGCAGCCAATGATCAGGAGTCCAGTGGAAGCGACGCCTCGTCGCGATAAAAATAGATTCCCACTTCCCCCCGGATCAAGTCCGGGATCTTCGCAGGAATGACGTCTCGAAATATGGCAAATTATCTCGGTCCGCGGTCATTGCAATGTCGAGTTGATCAGAGTACCTCTAAGCATCTTCATGTAAAGGAGGGCCGATATAAACAACGTTATCCTGCACGCATACAGGATAAACATCAACGGGCTCTTCTGCAGGTTCTTCCAGTGGTTGCCCGGTTTTTATGTCAAACCGGCTGCCATGAAGTGGACAACGTATGTATCCACTCTTCAACACACCTTTGTATAGAGAGGCGTCTTCATGTGAACAGGTATCGGCAATCGCAAAGTATTCGTTTTCTATGTTAGCAACGACTATCCAAGCTCCATGCGCATTCACCCGAAGCATTTTGCCCGGTGTGATATCAAATGTGCGCGCGACAGCAACGAAATCGTCTAAGTTTGTCATTCAGTCTTCGATTCGAACCAGGATAGCTGATCCCGCAAACGAACAACTTCCCCGACGATAACCAGGGTGGGGGCATGAACTTCACTTTTTTCTATGATGCCCGGTAACGTGGATAGCGAGCCGGTGAAAACGCGTTGCTTTTTAGTTGTACCTTTTTCTATTAGGGCGATTGGCATACCGGAATCCACGCCATGCGCAATGAGTTCTCGGCAGATAACAGGCAAACCGATTAGTCCCATGTAAATCACTACTGTTTGTTTCGGTTGAGCCAGCGCGTCCCAATTAAGATCTATGCTCCCGTCTTTC
>JASJAT010000109.1 GCA_030066885.1 Arenicellales bacterium
GAGAAGCGTGCTCGTGAGCTGATTAAGAAAGTGCGCTTGGAAGGTAAGGAAGACAGTTACCCCGGTGAATTATCCGGTGGGCAACAGCAACGTGTGGCCATTGCCCGTTCACTCGCGATGCGACCACAAGTCATGCTGTTCGATGAAGTAACAGCCGCCCTTGATCCGGAGACGGTTAAAGAGGTGTTAATAACAATAAAAGAACTGGCCCAAGAAGGTATGACCTGTATCCTTGTTACTCACGAAATGGGTTTTGCACGGGAGGTGGCGGACCATATCTACTTCACCGACAGGGGTATTATTGTGGAGCATGGCCCCCCCAGCACATTCTTTAACGAAGCCAAAGACCCCCGCACCAAGGAATTTCTAAGCCAGATTCTGTAAACCGGGGACAGTATACTTCTTAACTTCTAATCCACCTGTTTGCACAGGAGGAATCGCTCCGAGGGCGACGTTTCTACAGTCTTCTGCGAGCTAAAAAGTATACTGTCCCCGGTTTAACGAACGAATTTGGTCTCAAGAATAACCAGAGAGGTGGTGCGTTGAATACCGACCAGGTCGGCAAGATGATCCAGGATATTGCTGAGTTTCTCGGTGGATTCGGCAGCGATGATCCCGATCATATCGTAGTCTCCACTTACTGCGTACAAGGCCGTGACTTCAGGCATTTTTGTGATGGCCGCCAACGCCTGGCCGGTTAGCTTTTGCTCTACCTTGATCAGCACATGGGCCCTGATCAGCCTCTGAGTGTACTTCTCACCATACTCAATGGCATACCGAGCGATAGTGCCGTCGGTTTCGAGCCGCCTCAGGCGGCCTTGTGCGGTCGAGCGGGAAACTCCCAACACCCGTGCCAATTCTGAAATAGAAATGCGAACGTCCTTGCTAAGGGTGTGTAGAAGCCTGCGATCCAGATCATCCATTTTGCCGGTTAATCTCGTTAAATTGTAAGGTCACACTTAGCGTTTTGTTAAATTTTAACATTCATTTCGACACAAAACTTTCCCACCATAGGGTTATATTTTGGTGTTACAAGGGGCGCGTCGATGAAGAAAATAGCACTTGCTGGTGGTGGCAAGGTTGGCGAGATGATCACAGAATTGCTGATCGATTCTGGCCACTATGAAATCACTCTGATCGATGCCTGTGAAAACGCATTAGCTCGCATACCTGAGCGACCGGGACTCCGCAAAATTAAGCTCAATGTATCAGACACACCCGCCCTGGTGGCTGTTCTTCATGGGCACTACGCGATCATCAGTGCCTGCCCATACTTTCTCACCACGGCTGTCGCGCAAGCCGCCGCGCAGGCAAAGATCCATTATCTCGATCTGACGGAAGACGTGGCCAGCACGGATCAGGTTCGCGCAATTGCTAAAGATGTGCCAACGACATTTATCCCCCAGTGTGGTCTTGCGCCAGGATTCATCTCAATCGTAACCACACATCTTGCCCAGCGATTTGAAGAATTGGACACTTTAAGGCTCCGAGTAGGGGCGCTCCCTCAGTTCCCAACTAATTCCTTGACGTACAACTTAACCTGGAGCACAGAAGGCGTAATCAACGAATACTGCGAACCTTGCCAAGCAATTGTCAACGGTGAAAGTTGTACCGTCCCGGCTTTGACCCAATTGGAATCATTCTCGTTGGACGGGATTCGATACGAGTCGTTTAACACCTCGGGTGGCCTTGGCACTTTGACCGAGTCACTTCAAGGCAAAGTGAAAAATCTATCCTATCAGACCATTCGATATCCCGGTCACGCTGCAATCATGAAGACTTTGTTGCACGACCTAAAGTTAGCGGAACGGCGTGATTTGCTAAAAGATGTGTTGGAACATGCGGTACCAATCACCTATCAGGATGTGGTCCTTATTTTTGTCACCATAACCGGCACCATCGGCGGTCGCTTAATTCAGGAGAATTACGCCAACCGGATCTATAACAGAGAGGTCGATGGCAAGACGCGGTCTGCGATCCAGACCACGACTGCGGCTAGTGTCTGTGCGATGTTGGAGTTGGTGCGCACCGGGGAGATTTCCCAAACAGGTTTTGTCCGGCAAGAAGATGTCTCGCTGGATCGATTTTTAAATACAAACTTTGGTGCGGTTTATCGAGAAGTTAATACGATGCCCACCATATCCGCAGTGGGGTAATTGATATGCAAGCGTTAGAGATAGCAAAGGACACAAATACGTCGAGCGCAGATCGACTGGTAGACATTTTTAAGGCGCTTGGTATGGACTTGAGCCTATTGAACGGCGGAAAGCTGAAGGTCAGTTCGCCCATCGATGGTGATCAAATTGCCAGCATACAAGAAGACAGTCCAGCAGAGGTGTCCGCCAAGATCCAGCTTGCCAGCGAAGCGTTTTTGCGATGGCGAATGACTCCTGCGCCTAAGCGAGGTGAGCTGATTCGATATTTCGCAGAGGAGTTGAGAGAACACAAGGATACGTTGGGAGCACTCGTTTCGTTGGAGAGCGGAAAGATTTACCAAGAGGGATTGGGCGAAGTGCAGGAGATGATTGATATTTGCGATTTCGCTGTCGGTTTATCACGCCAACTGTATGGTCTAACCATGCCGTCTGAACGGCCCGGACATCGCATGTCGGAAACGTGGCATCCGATGGGGGTTGTCGGGGTTATTACCGCTTTTAACTTTCCGGTTGCGGTTTGGTCTTGGAACGCGGCACTAGCGATCGTCTGTGGAGACAGCGTGGTGTGGAAGCCGTCTGAAGCCACACCCCTGACCGCTCTGGCCTGCACACATTTGTTGCTCACGGCCATGAATCGACACGGCGACTGTCCGCAAGGACTCGTGCAAGTTGTGATTGGTGGTGCTGAGATCGGCCGACAACTGGCGGCCGATTCCCGGGTACCGATTATCAGCGCAACGGGTAGTACCCGAATGGGTAAACAGGTTGGCCCAATCGTTGCCGAACGCCTCGGTCGATCCATTTTGGAGCTTGGTGGCAACAACGCCATGATTGTTGCACCGTCCGCGAATCTCGATATGGCGGTGAGGGCAATCGTATTCGGCGCAGTAGGAACCGCGGGCCAGCGCTGCACCACTTTACGACGGTTGATCGTTCATAAGGACGTGCGTAAGACACTCGTTGCCCGACTACAGTCTGCCTATGAGCAGGTACAAGTTGGCGATCCTTTTGATCCTATGGTCCTATCCGGGCCGCTTATAAATGCTTCCTCTTTTCAACGCATGCAGGATGTACTGAATGAGCTGCAGGAACAGGGGTGTGAGGTGTTTGGTGGTCAACGAGTTGACGTACCGGATTGCGCGGGAGGTTACTACGTTAAACCTGCTATCGTGCAAGTACACCGACAGCTTGACGTAGTGAAAACGGAGACCTTTGCCCCGATCTTATACGTCATGGAATACGAGGATTTTGAGCAAGCCATCGAATTACACAATGGCGTACCTCAAGGGCTGTCGTCGTGTATCTTTACCAATGATTTACGCGAAGCGGAAAAGTTTCTATCCGCGGCTGGCAGCGATTGCGGCTTGGCTAATGTGAACATAGGCCCAAGCGGGGCCGAGATTGGCGGAGCCTTTGGCGGTGAAAAAGAAACTGGTGGTGGCCGGGAATCGGGATCGGACGCGTGGAAAGCGTATATGCGGCGCAGCACGAGTACAGTCAACTATTCTTCAGAGCTGCCATTGGCGCAGGGGATAGAATTTAACGTCGATGAGAACAGTAGCGAGTAGCGTGTATCTAGGAGCTAGCAAAAGACCAACCGCGACTTTATCGGCCCGGAGGCGGGCTTCTTACAATAAAAGTAGCGGTAGCTAGTAAGCGAGTATCTATTACGGTACCAGCCGTTGGTTTTTCCTAGCGACTAGACACAAACTACTCGTAACTTTCAAACACGCGGCGAGGGCCCCGCTCCTACGTATTATTTTAGCTCCTGCATTGCTTCGTCCAGACCCGCTTTGAGTTTGTCGAACAAAGAGTGAACCTCGTCGTGGCTAATGACCAAAGGTGGACAAATACCGATGCTGTCGCTGGGTAAAGGTCGGACAATCAGTCCGTGTGCCAGCGCCCTTTGCGTTACTTTAAACGCCGCTTTAGTGGTTGGGTCATAAGAAGCCTTGGTCGCTTTGTCCTGGACGATCTCAATGCCACCGATCAAGCCTACTCCACGGGCTTCTCCTACTAAAGGATGATCGCCAAGGCTGAGCAAACGCTGCATGAAGGTGGTGGATACATCCCTAACGTGGGCCAATATATCTCTTTCCTCGTAGATGGCAAGTGTCTCAAGGGCTACAGCGCATGCCACCGGGTGTCCACCGTAAGTGTTGCCGGTGCCGAATGCACCATGCTTTTTGCTTTGCTCAACCAGTGTTTGATAGATCGGTTGAGAGACCATTACGGCACCGATCGGGAGATAAGCTGCCGATAACTGTTTGGCGCAGGTTACAATATCAGGTTGTATGTCGTAGGTCTGGGAGCCCCACCAATTACCAGTTCGACAAAAGCCACAGATGACTTCATCGGCCAGCAGAAGGATATCGTACTTCTTCAATAGCGGTTGCACCTTGTCAAAATAGGCGGCGGGCGGAACAACCACCCCGCCTGCCCCCATTACTGGTTCCGCGACAAAGGCCGCGATGGTTTCCGGGCCTTCAGCAAGGATTAGTTTTTCAAGGTTATCGACAATCCTGTTGGTGAACTGCTCCTCGGTCTCACCTTCTTCTCCGCATCGATAGAAGCTGGGCGTATCCGTACTTATCATCCGGTCGAGGGGAAGATCAAAATCATTTTGCATCAAGGGGATCGCGGTAAGGCTACCGGCCGCCACGGTTACACCGTGGTAGCCGCGTTTGCGTGAAATCAGTTTTTTCTTTTCGGGCCGGCCCAGACCATTGTTGTAATACCAAATAATTTTTATAGCTGTATCAATCGCTTCTGAGCCCGAGTTAACGAAGTAGGCTTTGGCCATCGGTGCCGGCGCTATCTCGATTAACTTCTCTGCTAACGTCGTCGTAACGGCAGTCGTGCGGTGGGCAAACGAATGAGAAAAGGGTAAGCGTTCGAACTGTTTTACGGCTGCTTCGACAAGTCGGGGTTCGCTAAACCCCAAGGATGCGCACCAAAGTCCGGCCAGACCCTCTATGTATTTGTTACCGGTGTCGTCCCATACGTAAATTCCCTCACCCCGGTCAATAACCAGAGGGCCTTGCTGTTCGTGCAAGGCGAGGTTGGTGTAAGGGTGTACATTGTAGGCAATGTCTTTCTCAGCTATAGCATCTGCGCGATTCATTTCGTAGTCTCTTCAGAAGTAGATGTGATGGCTCGTCGGAGTGAAGAACAGACTCCCCACAACGAACATCCTAGGCCTTTGATGACTGTCTCGACCAAACCCAAAGTATAATAATATCGTCTGAGTCACTGTGTCGTCGATAGACACACACTCGATTAATACCGTGCAGGTACTGCGCTTTAGCTTTGCGTTGTAGTGATCAGAAAGAGGGATGCGCTGGCCAATATATGATCACGTGATTTTCGATTTCGACTCAACCTTGACTGAGATCGAAGGTATAGACGTGCTTGCGGCCAAAGCCGGGGTGGGGGAAGAGGTATCGGAACTGACCAGTCAGGCCATGGACGGAAAGGTAGAACTATCATCGGTTTACGAGAAAAGGCTCACCACCATAGACCCCACACGGGGCAGCATTCGTGCTTTAAAGGAAGAATACAGAAAACACATCACGGAGGACGCTGAAAGCGTCATCGCGGCTCTTTTCCACCTCGGCCATCAGGTATATATCGTAAGCGGTGGTTTGTTAGATCCCATTATCGAAATCGGCAGTACGCTAGGAATACCGAAGGACAACATCAAGGCTGTCGATGTCGAGTACGATGAATTTTCGGGGGAATGGTGGCTTGCACAAACCGATGAATACAACCGTCATCAGCGATTTTTGAAATCAAATGATACCGAGTTGGAGAAAACCCATGGTAAGGCGGCGGTGATACGAGCATTACTGGCCGGCAAGAGAGGACGCAGTTTGCTGATAGGTGACGGGACCAGCGACCTTGCGGCAAGTGTAACAGTTGATTTGTTTGTTGGTTTCACCGGGGTTGTGGAACGGGCGCTGGTTTTAGACAAGGCGCCGGTTATTGTAAGAAGCAAGAGCCTGGCGCCGGTCATCGTTATCGCTGCAGGCCCGCGTATTGAAGAGAAACTGCACAACACGAGATATCAGGCTCTCTGCGAGAAAGCTTTTGAGCTGGTCGATGAACATATGTTGCATTTCAATGACACCGATCTGGAAAGCCTTTTTCAAGCGGCCTACCGGCAAACGCGCGGCGATACCAAAACGATTTTTTAACAGACAAGTTTTGTCGGTTATGTTAAGTTAGTTGTGAAGTCTAGAGGGCGCAGCGCAGCGGGACAGTAAAGAGAACCCGCTGCACTGTGCCCTTTTTCGTTTGTTAATCAAATTCAAGGCAAATGCATATGTTTAGCGTTTTAGTTTCAGATAAATTGGGTGAGGCAGGTGTCGAGAGGCTAGAGCAAGAACCCGATGTACAAGTCGACGTTAGAACCGGTCTAACAAAAGAACAACTCGCCGGCGTATTATCCGACTATGATGCGCTGATCATACGCAGTGCGACTAAAGTCGATGCAGAAGTACTGGAGGGAGCTCGCAAGCTTCGCATTGTTGGAAGAGCAGGCATCGGGATCGATAATGTGGACGTTCGTGCCGCCACCGGTAAAGGTGTGATCGTAATGAACACGCCACAAGCCAACGCTATCGCTACGGCGGAACACACCATGACAATGATGCTTGCGGTCAGTCGTAATACGGCGCAGGCGCACGAGTCTGTCGCACAGGGGAACTGGGAACGTTCCAAATACACGGGGCAACAGTTGTTCGATAAAACCTTGGGGATCGTGGGTTTGGGGCAAATTGGCCGTCTCGTAGTACAGCGGGCCAAAGCATTCAAAATGGAGGTGATAGCTTGTGATCCCTATGTATCCGAGGACATCGGGCGTGAGTTGGAGATACAGCTTGTAGACCTCAACGAACTGCTGTCTAAAGCCGACTATGTTTCCCTACATACCAGCATGTCACCCGAAACCGAAAATATGATCAACGAAAAAACGCTGGGTTTGATGAAGCCCGACGCGATATTGATCAATTCTGCCCGGGGCAAGCTTGTTGATGAAGCTGCCTTGGCGACTGCACTCAAGACAGGCGTGATCAAAGCTGCCGCCATCGATGTATTCAGACACGAACCGCCGGGGGAAGACAATCCTTTAATCGGATTACCCAACATACTGCATGTCCCACATTTGGGGGCCAGCACCGTAGAGGCACAAAGGGATGTTGCGTTGCAAATCGCCGAGCAGGTCATCGATGCTTTGCATAACAGGGATTTTCGCAACAGCGTAAATATGCCCTTTCTTCCAGATTTCGATTTCGAAAAAACGATGCCCTATTTGAATCTGGCCGAAAAAATTGGGCACCTTCATTTCCATATGGCCTCTGGCCCAATCAGGAGCGTCGAAATAGAGCTTCAAGGGGAGGCTATTAAGGAGTTGCTCCGCCCCATTGCCGCGGCGATTCTGAAAGCGATCCTGCAAGGTTTTCTGGAGGACTCGGTGAACTATATCAACGCGCCGGTGCTTGCGGAGCAGCATGGTATCAGCGTGGCGCAGAGTAAAGGTCTCGGTTCAGTGCCGTATGCACATCTCATATCGTGTCGGGTGCATTGGGAGGGCGGAAGTCGAACCATCTCGGGCGCGCTATTCGGCGGCGTACACCCGCGCATTGTCCAGATCAGCAAATACCACATGGACGTCGATCCCAGTGGAATCGTATTGGTCATGTTGAATGAAGACGTACCGGGTGTTATTGGCCGTATCGGATCTATTCTGGGCAACCACAAGGTTAACATCGGAGAATGGCGGCTTGGACGGGCACAGAAGGGGGGGCAAGCTCTGTCTTTCGTGAATCTCGACAGCTACCCCTCCGACGAGGTGATTGACGAGCTTAGAAATGTGGAAGCCGTTGTTAAACTGCAGGTTCTAAATCTTTAAACTCGCCAGCAAAAACATCGATGCTCGGATCAGGTGCAGTATCGGCGCCAAATCCAGCACGCCCACGCCACGTGAAGTCTTTAAGAAATGAAACTCAAACCCTTCCGCCTCGAACGATTTTTTGCCACGCATGAGTTTACCGCGCCATACCTTCTTTGTTGCTCTGATTGTGAAAGCCTTTCACTGAAAGACCTGCTCAGTTTTGAGGAGAGTGCGCAGGAGGAATTAGCATCACTTTGGCTCGGATACACAGAGTCGCGGGGTGATCCAGGGCTGCGCACTCAGATTGCGTCAATTTATCAAAACCTATCACCCGAGCAGATTCTGGTTCATACCGGTGCCGAAGAGGCGATATTCAATTTCATGAATTGTGTGGTTGACGCCGGAGATCAGATTGTTGTCCATGCTCCGTACTACCAGTCACTGGGGGAGGTGGCGCGGAGTATAGGTGCTGAGGTAGTAGAATGGCAGGGAGATCCAAACAATGCCTGGGAACTGGATTTACAGCATCTGCAAGAGAAATTGACCGACAGGACCAAGCTCGTGGTGGTCAACTTTCCTCACAATCCGACGGGTTTTCTGCCCGATGCAGAGTTCATTCACGAATTATCAAGGCTGTCTGATGAGAAGGGGTTTCTCGTACTCTGTGACGAGGTGTATCGAGGATTGGAATACGATCCCAAGCAACGTTTGCCATCGTATGCCGATATCAATGAGCGCGGTTTGTCCATAGGCGTGATGTCAAAAACCTACGGTCTTGCAGGGCTTCGTATCGGTTGGGTGGCGACTCGAAACCAGGAGCTTTATAGCGCAATCGCTTCATTCAAGGACTACACCACGATATGCAACAGTGCCCCCAGTGAACTTCTGGCAACGCTTGCGTTGCGCCACCGGCAAGCAATAGTCGAGCGAAATCTGTCAATAATCAAGGAGAATCTGCGGACGCTCGAATCATTTTTTTCTGCGCATCAGGAGGCTTTTTCATGGGACGCGCCCAAAGCGGGCCCCATCGCTTTTCCGCGCTATTTAGGAGAATCGGTGGAGCGGTTTTGTAACGAATTGCTGCAAGATACTGGAGTATTGCTTGCACCGGGTACCGTTTACGGCGATGGTAATAATTGTTTTCGGATAGGATTTGGCAGACGCAACATGCCGGAGGGTTTGCAAAAGCTAGAGCAGTATTTGGCAGGCTACACAGGGCGCTCTGAATAATCGGCTCCTGTATGTAGGGTGTTCTATCAAGTCGAATAAGTTTTAAGAAACATATCGATAGAAGAGTCAATAATCTCTCTCTGTTCGGCCTCGGTGGGTATAGGCTTGTAGCTGAAAAGCTGAGGCCAGAATGCCGCACCCTCGATAAGGGACAAGAACTGCCTGCCTGCATACACAGGATCCGATATTCTTAGTTTGCCGTCTTTGGCGGCCTGACCGATCCATTTTACTACCCCGATTCCACTCTCCTGGAACTCGTCGAAATTGACTTTGGTCAACTCGGGTGAACTCAAAGATTCCGATGTAATTACCCGAGCCAGCGCTAGAAAATCCTCAGAAGTCAGCATGGCCATTTCCTGCTCTGCTATAGCTCGTAGCTGCTCCTTAACCGGTACATTCGGATCATAAGGGTGTTCGGACACCTGTGTCGCCTTGTCGAACAGCTCCCGGGTAATGGCCTGGAACAACACCACCTTGTTTTCAAAATGATTGTAGACCGTTCGTTTTGAAACCTGGGCTGTGGTGGCAATTTGATCCATGCTGGTTGCCCTGAAACCGTGGGTCTTGAATTCTTCCGTCGCCGCCACAATGATGTCCTCACGTTTTTGATCGGTCAGTTTTTTCTCTACACCCATTGTGTTGATTAAAAGGCGTCCTTGATCGCCATGGTGAAAAGTACACTAGGCAGTTTACTTTATCCGTTTCCAAGCGTAAACTACACTGAGCAGTTTACTTTTATCCGGGCATAGATCTGGGCTTGTTCAGTTACTAACTTCACGCCAACCAGGAACAAACATGTGGAAGCGTACATTCATATCCCTCGCGGTGCTGCTACTGCTTATTGCCGGGCTGGGCGGCATTAAGTACCGGCAAATTCAGGAAGGTATGGCCATGATGGCCGCCTCGGCACCGCCACCGGCGATGGTTGAGGTGACCGATGCCAAGCGGATGAACTGGCAGCCCCACGTCACTACCGTTGGCACCCTCACCGCCAGAGAGGGTATCGATGTCACTACAGAAGTGGAAGGCGTGCTCGAAAAAATCCACTTTAAATCCGGACAACGGGTTAACCAAGGCGACCTGCTCATCACCCTGAATGATGATGTCGAGCAAGCGGAACTCGAAAGGCTAAAGGCACAGGAAGAGCTGGCGTTGAGACTTTTTGAGCGCATGCAGAAATTGTGGAAGCAGAACGCGATGTCTGAAACGGAATATGATCAGGCAACCTCTAATTTCAAAGTCGTCCAGGCGAATCTACTGGCGACAAAGGCACGCATCGCCAAAAAGACGATACGTGCACCGTTTTCCGGTGTACTGGGAATCAGCCATGCCAATACGGGTCAGTACGTATCTCCGGGGATGGCTTTAGTTGCTCTGCAAGACTCAAGTGTCCTTTACGCCGATTTCGCCATTGCAGAAAGATTTCTCCCCGACGTCAAGGAAGGGTTGATGGTGAACTTTCGTGTGAGTGCCTACCCAGACCGGGTTTTCAGCGGTGAAGTTGTAGCTATCGATGCCAAGGTTGATGAGACCACCCGCAACATCAACGTCCGGGCCCAGCTTGATAACAAGCAAAATCTGCTGCGACCCGGCATGTATGCCGAAATTAATCTAGTACTGAATAAGCCAAGTCAACACATCGTTGTTCCGGTAACGGCGATGGTGTTCAGTTCTTTCGGTGATGCCCTATTTGTAGTTGACAAAAATGGCCAAGGAGATTTGGTTGCTAAACGAATAACCGTAACCACGGGAGAACAACGCGGCGACCAGATTGCCATACTTTCTGGTTTGCAGGGCGGCGAGCAGGTGGTCCAGGCAGGTGTGAGCAAATTGCGCAACAATGCCCCAGTCGCGATAAGCGACCAACCGAGACTGAAGAAGAACTAGCCCACATGCAGTTCACCGATTTTTTTATTCGTCGACCGGTATTTGCCATCGTGCTCAGCCTATTGCTGCTGGTCTTCGGACTCCGTGCGCTGAACGACTTGCAGTTGCGCCAATACCCCGAGATGGAAGTGGGGCAGGTCAACATCCTCACCGCTTACCCCGGAGCAAACGCTGAACTCGTCCAGGGTTTTGTTACTAGCCCAATTCAAGAAGCAATCAACAGCGTTGAAGGCATCGACTACATTAAATCGAGTTCTCGTTCCGGGGTTTCCATGATCGAAGTGTTCCTCACCCTTGGTTATGACGTAAATATCGCCATGACCGAGATGCTCAGCAAGATCAATGAAGTGAAAGGCCGGTTACCGCGGGATATCACCGACCCCATTATCAGCAAAGCCAATGCTGGTCGCGAGGCCATTATGTATATCGCTTATCAAAGTTCAACGATGAGCGAGACTCAGATCACCGACTACTTACGACGTGTGGTACAACCCAGACTGGCTGAAATCCCAGGTTCGGCAGGGGCAGCCATTTTTGGTGGAAAAGAATATGCCATGCGGGTTTTCTTAGATCCCATCCGGATGCGGGCCTTCAACGTCACCACCGATCAGGTCAATCAAGCTCTGCTCGAGAACAATTTTCAGGCCGCCGCCGGCGAATTGCGTAACAGCTATACGGTCACTTCGATTCGCGCTGGCACTTCACTCCAAGACGAAGCGTCTTTTGCCAATATCACCGTGGCTACTGACGGCCAACGGGTTATCAGATTGAGCGATATCGCACGTATTGAGCTTGCCACCAACACGGAACGGGAAATCGTGAGTTACGAAAGCAAGCCAGCAGTCTATCTCGGCATCCGGATTATTCCGAGTGCCAATCCGCTCGACGTCGCCGATGGTGTCAAACAGCTACTGCCTGATATTGCACAGGATTTGCCTGCAGGCTTAAATCAATACTTAGCCTATGACAGAACCGTTTTTATCGACGAGTCCATCAAGGAAGTTATTTTTACGTTGCTGGAAGCTACAGGAATTGTAATTCTGGTTGTGTTTTTGTTTCTGGGATCTGTTCGCTCAGTACTCATCCCCATAGTCACCATACCACTGTCGTTGATTGGAATCGCATTGTTCATGCTATTACTGGGCTATACCATTAACCTGCTGACGCTGCTCGCCATGGTTATGGCCATATCACTGGTCGTGGATGACGCTATCGTCGTTGTTGAAAATGTGCATCGCCACATTGAGGAAGGCAACTCACCAATGAGAGCGGCGGTGATCGGTGCGCGGGAGATTGCCATGCCCATTATTGCCATGACCGTGACGCTGGCAGCGGTTTATGCCCCGATCGGATTCATGGGTGGTTTAACGGGCGCCTTGTTTAGTGAGTTTGCCTTTACCTTGGCTGGTGCAGTGTTGATTTCCGGGCTGATCGCCTTGACGTTGTCGCCGGTTATGAGCGGCAAGCTGCTTAGAAAACAGGGGGCGGAAGGCCGCTTGGTCGTCTTTGTAGACAAGGTTTTTGAAGGTTTAAAAAGGAGTTATTCAAGGGCGCTGGATAGTACACTCAAGTACTATCGATTGGCCGTAAGCATTGGGGCGTTTGTTCTTTTAGCGTCGATTGGGCTGATGTTCATGATGACTCAATCAGAGCTCGCGCCGGTTGAGGACCAGGGTTTTATCTTGACGATGGGAATCGCACCTGATAATGCAAACGTTCAGTATGTGCAGACTTACGCCGAACAAATCGAGGAAATCCTCACAACTTACCCCGAGTACGATCAGACTTTTGTGATTTCAGGCATGCCGGTTGAAAACAACGTTATGGCCGGTATGGTGCTTTCACCGTGGAGTCAACGCGAACGAAGCCAAATGGACTTGCAACCTGAACTTCAGGGCCAACTTACCGGCATCGCAGGCATGGATGTTTTTGCCATTAACCCACCTTCACTACCGGGCACCCCGATGGGTATGCCAGTGAGTTTCGTAATCACTACAACTTACGATTACGAAACGCTATTCGAAGTGTCAGAGGACCTAAAGCAGAAAGCGATCGAAAGTGGTTTGTTTATGATAGTAAACAGCACCTTGCGCATGAATAAACCACAGGTTTATGTGTTGGTGGATCGAGCGAAAGCCGGGCAACTTGGTATCAGCATGCGCGCTATCGGCAGTGCGCTTTCCACCCAGTTAGGTGACTTTCGCACCAACTATTTCGATATGCAGGGCCGTAGCTACGAAGTAGTGCCACGGGTTGACAAGAGCTTTCAGCAAACCAAAGAGTCTATCGAGCAACTTTATGTCAATACTCGGTCTGGACGACAGGTTCCTTTGGCGACCGTAGTCAAAGTTACCCGGGAAGTGGTGCCCAATGACCTGACGCAATTCCAACAATTAAACTCAACCACTCTCGAGGCTTTACCCCAGCCAGGAGTGGCAACCATTGCCGACGCTCATGCCTTTTTAAACAAAACGCTGCAAGAGATCGCGCCAAGAGGCTTTCGCGGCGATTATGCAGGCCAGAGTCGGCAATTTGAACAAGAAGAATCTGCTTTGATGTTGACTTTCGTACTGGCATTGATCGTGATTTTTCTCGTGTTATCTGCTCAGTTCGAAAGCTTCCGCGATCCGTTCGTTGTTTTGGTCACCGTGCCTTTGTCCATTTTTGGCGCAATGATTCCATTGTTTTTGGGATTTGCAACCGTGAATATTTATACCCAGGTAGGCTTGATTACCTTGATCGGGTTGATTTCAAAACACGGTATCTTGATTGTCGAGTTTTCGAACCAACTTCAACGCCAGGGTAAAGACAAACTGACTGCGGTAAAGGAGGCTGCCACCATACGCTTAAGGCCCATACTGATGACCACGGCTGCCATGGTACTGGGTGTTATGCCGCTTGTTTTGGCCGAAGGTGCAGGGGCGATGTCGCGCTACAACATCGGTTTAGTCATCACAGTGGGTTTGAGCGTAGGCACCTTATTTACTCTATTTGTTATACCCGTCATGTACTCGCTGATCGCCAAGGAATTTGATGCTGCGGTTGAAATGGAACGGCTGGCGGTGACCCAGTAAATCGCAACAATAGACCGACCTGGGGCCTACAGCCGATTGCTATGTCTAAGTCGTGTTTTTCTCTCGCAAAGCCGCAGAGCCCGCTAAGAAGGAAAAAGATAGAAGTAAAAAGTGGGAAAATTATTGAGGGAATGCTCTTTAAACTTTGAACTTTCATTCTTTAAACTTTTTTCAGTTTTAGAACGTCTTCTCTATCGGCATCCAGTTCGGGGGCCGCGGCACGGGTTGGTGGGTCCGGAAAATCCGACAACTTAATGGGGTTACCCGCCATTTTCATAGGACCGGCTACTGGGTCTTGCGTGCTGATAATCATATTGCGTGCAATGATCTGTTCGTCTTCGACAACTTGTTGAATATTGTTAATCGGACCACAGGGCACACCGGCTTTCTTAATGATGTCCAACCACTCGTGCGCCGTTCGGTTAGAGAGCGCCTTTTCAATCTCACGCTTAAGTGGAGAAGAATTTTGCGTGCGTGCATCGTTGGATTCAAACCTTGGGTCGGCTAATAAATCCTCCCGACCTATTGCCTGGCAAAGCCTTTCAAAAAGTCCGTCATTGCCGGCAGCAATAACAAGATACTCGCCGTTAACATTGAATGCGTCAAACGGAGTGATCGAAGGGTGCCGCGACCCGAGTGGTTTGGGTACTTCTGCTTCCGACAAGTACCGGCTGACCGCGTTTTCCAAAATCGCTACTTGACAGTCCAACATGCCCACATCGACCATCATCCCTTTACCCGTGCGGTTGCGATTCATAATGGCGGCAAGGATCCCGCAAACACCAAATAGTCCGGCTGTGATATCTCCAATGGACGTACCCACACGGACAGGATCCGTGTCGGGGTGTCCGGTCACACTCATGATACCGCCCATGGCTTGAACCACCATGTCGTAGGCAGGGAGGTTTCGGTATGGACCCGTTTGCCCAAAACCTGAAATTGCCGAGTACACCAGAGTCGGGTTCAATTCTCTGAGGTCGTCCCATCCGTAACCAAGCTTGACCATGGTCCCTGGCCTGAAGTTCTCAACCAGTACATCGGATTTTCTCACCAAGTCCTCGAACACGACTCGATCATCTTTGAGCTTGAGGTCCAGGATGATGCTTTGCTTCCCGCGATTCAGAGAAGCGAAGTAGGCCGACTTACCGTTGACAAAGGGACCAAAGTGCCGAGCATCGTCTCCGCTGCCAGGCATCTCTACCTTGATCACCCGCGCACCCAGATCCGCCATAACCATAGTGGCATACGGGCCCGCCAACACCCGTGTTAGATCGATAACCGTTAAACCATCAAGAGGCCCGACTCTGTTCATTGCAAGTACCGTCGATGTTTATATTAAAACGCTGTGTATCGAGTATCATACAGACAGAAGAGGCATATTCTTAGTCCTCGTAGAGCAAGCACATTGTGAATCCCTTTGGCACAAACTTAACAAATCATCCGCGTAACAAGAGCAACGAAACATGCGGTAAAACGATTTGCACACACCTTAGTTTTGTCGAATCCGCGAGTATCTGAACGTTGTTAATAGACGGATTACAGTTTTGACCCCTATCCCGGTAATTGACCTGTCCGCGGTGGAACGATCGCAAACCGCTGTCGTTGAGCAGATCGCTTCGGCCTGCTCAGAATGGGGGTTTTTTCAAGTGGTGAATCATGGTGTTTCAGAGGGTTTGATCGAGCGTGTATGGGATGAAACTCACCGTTTCTTCGAGCTGCCGCGACAGGCTAAACTGAAAATACTGCGTTCCAAAGAGAACCCGCGGGGATATTACGATCGAGAGCTCACAAAGAATACACGCGATCTCAAAGAGGTTTTTGATTTTGGTGGTGTACCGCACCCCGAGCTACCGGATAGCCACCCGGATAACCGAGATATGATCAACGGTCATAACTTATGGCCTACGGAACTGCCGAATTTTAGGTCGGCTATGCTCGAATACTTCGACGCCTGCGAAATCCTTGCGATGCAGTTGCTGGAATTATTCTGCCTTGGCCTGGATTCGCCGGCGGATGCCATGCATGCGAGCTTCACACCCGATCACACGAGTTTTATACGGTTGAATTACTACCCTTTGCAAGATCCACTCGAAACCGAAGTTGCGCGCAAGGTGACCAAGCTGGGCGATATGGCTTTGCACCACCACAGCGACGCGGGTGCACTAACCATTTTGCTGCAGGACGAGGTTGGTGGACTGCAGGTGTTCGCCAAAGACAAGTGGTGGGATGTCGAACCTGAGTTGGATGCCTTTGTGATCAATACGGCAGATATGATGCAGGTTTGGTCTAATGATCGATATCGAGCACCGCTGCACAGGGTGGTGCCCATCACCGATAGACCGCGCTACAGCATTCCTTTCTTTTTCAATCCTTCGTACGAGTCGGATTGTGCTCCCTTAGAATCCTTGCTCGATGACGAGGGTCCACATTATCGCCCCGTCAACTGGGGGACCTTCAGACAACTTCGCACAGATGGTGACTACGCAGATTATGGCAAGGAGGTTCAGTTGACCGAATACCGGATATAGGAATAGACATGTGGCATGCAGACACGAAAAAAATAGATAAAAACACACTACACGTCTGCTTATACGACGACATCCCCGGTAAATGCCTGTCTTTTGCTGAGGTATCGCATCTGGCGCAAGAAGAAACGAAATTCCGCTCCTGGTTCACGCAACAATTGAAGGAAACCCCTATGGATGCCTATTTTTGGGAGGCCCCGCCAGTCACCCGGAAGAGTTTTGCCAGGGATTTCGAGTACGTATTGATCAATGCGCCATCCTTGAGCAGATTCCAACCTGATCCATTGGCTTTTGGTGACCAGTTTAATGATGCGGCATCAGAAATAGTTGTATTTCGCAACCTGGGTCGGGATGCAATTTTAGTCGCCCCAGTCCCGCTGAAAAGGGATAACGACTACGCGCACCTTGCTGCTTTTTTACGTAGTGCGCCGAAAACCCAGATCGATGCACTGTGGAAAGGTGTCTTCAAGACTTTGGCCCACGTGTTGACGGATAAGCCGGTTTGGGTAAGCACATCGGGTTTAGGTGTAGCATGGCTACACATACGTCTGGATTCGATACCGAAGTACTACAATTACCGGCCGTATAAACGGCTAGGCAAAAACGTAGCCTGATTGGCTTGTCGAAAGTCCGCTGCCCGACCCTGATATAAATACCTTGATCGCCGATTTTACTCTCTGCCGAATCTTATAGAGATTAAACGGGATCGTAGCACTGGTGATATTGCCGTACTTGGTAAAGGTATCGCTGAAGCGATCTAACGGAATTCCTGAATAATCTGAGTGCATGTGGAATACCCGGCGCCCAACCTGATGATGGACAAAATAATCGATATCCCTGGAGGACCAGCCAAGGCTATTGATAAAAAAGTCGAAATTTTCGCGGTGTATAGCCACATGCTCGCGAGTAATAGACACCATATCCATGTGTCCACCAATGATGACCTCTTCGGACAAGGGATCCGTTTCCACCACGCACAGATTGTGATACTCAGAGCGCGAACACATTAGGATAGATTCAAAGCCTTCGCCGTCCATTTCTTCTCTGGGCCCCAAAACCATGGAGGCCCCCGCATCGCCGACACTAAGACCCCCGCACCACTTGAAGAACTCTGACTTATCGTTAGTCGCCTTGCACAACTCAAATGCGCGACGGGCGATTCGCCAGTTATTCTCACCAGTACAGATTAGGGCGTGCCTAATGTCCCCAACTCGGATCAGGGCATTGGCGTAATGGATGCCGTTCATAAATCCGTGACAAGCGTTGGACAAGTCTAGACAAACCGCACGCTTCGCGCCGATACGATCAGCAACCCGATGGGCAGTTGAGGGTTCGATACAATCCCGGTTCATACCCGCAAATATGAGTAAATCGATGTCCTTTGCGTTCAAGGCAGCCTGGTCAAGCGATTCCCGCGCAGCAGGGCAGGCAAGATCGGAAGGTTTCGCATCCGGTGGTGCAACGCGCCGTTGCACAACCCCGAGCGTACGTCGTAAAAGAGTGTGCGGTACCCCAAATCTGTCCTTTGTATTGAGTTCCGAGAAAACATCATCAGACTGAATGATCTCCTCGGGTTCATGGATACCCAAGCCTAAAATCCGTGAGCGACCGAGGCTGACGGCATTGAAGTCCACATTATTCGCCACTGTCCTCTCCTCATATAGTGGTAATAAATTATGTTTGAAAACAGTTATTTAATAAGTATTCAGTATCTCAAAAATTTGAATATGTAGTATAATTACAATGTCTGGGTTAAAAATAGATCTGGGTCAAAACAAAGCTTTTATGGTGGGGTTTTGAGCAACAGCGATCTGACCTTCGACCATGAGAAATCCATGGCCTGGGTTTGTGATGGCCGAGAGATAAGCGAACAACAGCTACAGAACACGTTAAGCGTATTACTCGAGCTTCGGGCGGGTGAAAAGGAGCAGGAAAACGTGGATTGGTTCACCCTGAGCCACGCGAGATTGCTGATGGATTACACCGACATCATCCTAAGCGCGCTTCGCGTCGACAAAGATTGGTCCTTAAAGGTAGGCGTCGGATTGCACGATGTCGGCAAAATGACCGTACCGGCACACATTTGGCTGAAAGGGACTAGTCTGACAGGGATTGAACGTGCTTACGCCGAAAAGCACGCCAAGAATGGGTATGAACTCCTCAAGAAAAACAAGGCCGGAGAGGATATCGCTCGAATAGCATTGCTACACCATGAACGACTAGATGGCCACGGTTATCCCAAAGGCTTGGTCAAGGACGAAATTCCCCTTGCAGCGAGAGTGGCGTCGGTTATCGATGTTTTTGACGCACTAGTGAGTCCAAGGCATTATAAGGAAGCATGGGGACTGAGGGCGGTAGTAGACTATCTGGAAATCCATCGCAACGGATGGTTTGACGCAAATGTGGTTGATGCCCTGGTAGATAATGTAGATGTGTTGCTTAAGTTACGAACCCACAGAACCAAGTTAAGCTAAAAGAAAAAAAGCAATGGAAGGTATTATTTGGTTGTCAGTTCCTGCAGTGATAGCTCTGTTAGTGAAACTCCTGCTGCTTTTCTACACGCAAAGGTCGATCAACCAACTCACAAAGTTGTACTTGGTTTTCCTTTTTTTTCTAGGTTTGATGAACGTTGGAGAAATCGGGCATTTTATTGCGCTCAGCCAGGATAGAGTCCCGTTCTATTCAATGCATATCTACTATCTTGGCGGCATCATGGCGATGTCTACGCTTTTGCTTTTAGCGCTCGACATTAGCTACGTTAAAGTTCCGAATATTGGAAAGGTTGCGGGCGAATTTGTTTTTGCCCTTGGTGTTTTACTAAGTGTTCTACTGTTCATCAGTCCATGGGTGATCACTGGATATGAAAGACTAGGCCTTTCGGCGACGCGTGTCCCGGGACCGCTATACCCAGCCGTAGAGATTTTAGTGGTTGGTGTACTGCTCGGCAGTATTGCTCTGTTCGTTCGTGGCGTAGTCAAGCACGAATCACCACGTATGCAACTTATGAATGCATATATGATCGTAGCGTTTATACCGTTGGTTTTGGTAGGTGTCATAGTTCTTATTGCTTTGCGCTTCTTTGACGCAAGCGTTAACGCAGCAGTGATTGGCCCGATTGCAATTACTATCTTCCTATTGGTGACCGCTTACGCGACCCACCACTACAAGCTATTCGATATTTCTTTTTGCATACCATCGGCTGTTAAAAAACGCACTGGTGGTACGGAAGCAAAGCTTCAGTGGCTGTTATCGAACCTGCCGGAAACCATACCTCGCGTGCTGAAGGAGATCGCCGACGCAGTCAAGAGTCCGATAGCGCTGCTGGGCCGGGGTGATCCAGTTGTGGTTGGCGGAACCATTGCGTTGGTAGACTTAGATCGTGATGACCTCGCGGAACTCAATGAGTTCACCAGTACAAGCGAAATAAGTGATTCAAGGTTGCGTAACAAGTTGAAACGGAACGATATCGGTTTCATTGCGCCGTTTTCCCCCGAGAAGGACAGCAAAAGCTGGCTTGTATTCGGGAGCCCGGCGAAGGAAACGATTGTTACCGGGGAATCTTTTGAATTGACAGAACGCCTATGCGACCGGATTAACGCCTACTATGGGGCTGATTTCGTCGCTTATAAAACCACACTCCAGGAAGTACAAGAAGTAATCAAAGACCTTAGTAAACCCCTGGTCGACACAACCAGCTGCGAGACGAGAATTGCGGTTGTATCCAAAGATGGTGAGCGGTTGAGACAACTAAGTTCTTTGTTTCCCCATGCAGATATCTTTGGAAAAAGAAACGATCACATCAACGCACATATCATTTATGCTGACTTGGGTGCTTTTACTAGTCACGATATCCGTGTCTGGCGAAAATACAACGGAGCGGTAGTATGGGTAGGTGAGGGTGACCTCAAAAGAAACTTATTTGAGAGTGCACGAGTATACGCCAACAAATTCTACACATGGGTCGATGATGAGTGGCTAAGAGACAAGGATGAAGTTTTGTCCCTGCATAAAGAACTGAAAAAAATCAGCGAGATTTTGACATCTAAGGGTCAGCAAGACAGAGTAGACTATTTTAATCTAAGCCTCGATGATCAGTATCTGAGTGCGCTAAAACAAATCGACCGTGCGATTGAGGAAAAAAACAGTTTAGTTGTCAATACCACAGCCAACCGCCAAGAGATTATCGACGTCGTTAAACAGCGTGCAAAAAAATACAGCGATGTGAGTTTGAAAATAGTGCGAAGTGAGAGCGGATTGGGTAATGTAGAGAACGCATTAAGTAGTTTGAAGGCAAACACCACCTTAGCTCTGCTGTCTTTCGTTCCAGTTCGCGCAGACCTAAAGGATCTGATGCGGGAAAAAAGCGCTTCAATACTGGAAATCCGATGCACTGGAGACGGAACCGATGTTTTCTTGCCAGGCTTCAAATATCGACAGGCCGACAAAATCATGTACGGTCGATGGGTGGAAGGGCGCATGTGCATGGTGATGCGTAGAAACCCGCTACCTAATGATGTATTGAAGACTATAGCAAGTAAGGCAAACACGGCGGAAATGATTCGGGACAGCATCGTCAGACATCACGAAAATGAAACCCGCATCCTACCGAACGGTGCAGCAAACCTGACGGAAGCGGTGGACAACTACGAGTTGGCAATAATCAAGAAAGCGCTCAAGGAGACCAAAAATAACAAGAGCCTGGCAGCTCGTAAACTGGGCATCCGGTCTAACACGTTGCATTACAAGCTGGAGCATCACGGGCTCGAACGTCGAAAATCAGACTAGTCTGTTTCCTTAGCTGTGAATCAGACTGTGTGTCCCTGCGATCCGTAGCTTTCCTCCCATGCAGATATTGAAACGGATGTAGTTATGGCTCAAGGTTCAAGGCGGGCGGTGGTTTATGCCATTGTTGGCAATGGCGTCCTTACGGTCCTCAAGTTCGGGGCAGCATTCACGACCCACTCAGCTGCGATGATGAACGAGGCCGTACATAGCCTCATGGATACGGCCAACCAGATTTTCCTCTTAATGGGCCTTATCCGAGGTGGTCGGCCGGCGGATCGTCAATATGCATTTGGTCACGGACAAAAGAAATATCTATGGAACCTCTGGAGCGCCATTGGCCTATTCTCGATCGGTTGTGGTTTAGGTTTGGCCCATGCCTGGCACGCGTATCACCAACTCGATATTGTTGAGCCGCCAACGTCGATTAACGTTATCGGGCTGGAAATCGACCCTATTTGGGTCTCGGCGGTAGTTTTGTTGATCGCGTTTATCATAGAAGGTTACGTGCTATTTGTTGCGGGTCGAGAATACCTTAACCGGATGCGTGCCGATGGTTACAAAAATCCGTTCACGTATCTGGGTAAGGCGGATGATCCAACTTTGGTCGCTGTCGTACTGGAGGACGCCATCGCCGTTTGCGGCGTTGTCTTTGCAACGGCGGGTATCGGACTCACCCGGGTCACCGGTAATCCTCTATGGGATATCGGCTTCTCGGTTGTGATTGCCGCGATGCTGGGTTTTACCGCTTTTTATCTGGGTTTGATTAACATGCGCTTTCTTACCGATGTGCGAGACGCCCAGGCCGAAGGGGCTTTTCGGGAGGTAGTTGCGGCCCATCATGAAGTTGACCGTTACCATGACCTGCGTTCAGTGATTATTGACGAAAACCATACCGTAGTGGTAGCTGAAGTCGAACTCCGTGAAGAGGTGATGATTGCCGGGATGCGACAACGAATAGAAGCGCACGAGCGTGACCTGTTGGCGCGGGCACCATCCGAGCGAAGCCACGATCCGAAACTGCGAGAATATGTGGCTACGCGTGCGGTAATACAGGCAACCCTGGAACGGGCGGAAGAGGTTATCGATGAATTGGAGAAGGATTTGCGTAAAAAGGCGCCGCAGATCTCTCACGTGACGATTGAAGTGGAAGGCATCGCAGCCCCTGCGGAGTTCGCCTAGTGCAAATGTCTTCTGATGTTTTTATTTGCTCTAAAAGGTTTGTAGACCATCTGGGTAAACGCGTGGTTTATTTGCCTTGAAACAAGCTCCGACATTGTCGATCGGTGACAAGGTGGGGATCGCAGCTCCAAGTGGAACGGTCAGACCCAAAC
>JASJAT010000110.1 GCA_030066885.1 Arenicellales bacterium
CAATGCCGAAGGTGGATAACTGCATGAAGGTACTGGCGGGTTTACATGACGATTGTAAATTTCTCGCAAGCGACACGATGACTTTGGCAGACATTCACTTTGTACCCATCTATGACTACTTTCAAAACACGCCAGAAAGTAAACCGATTTTGGATCAGAATCCTGGATTGCGCACCTGGTGGGATGTGGTCGGTGAACGGGAGAGCGTAGTCAAGACGCAACCAGCGTTGGGCTGACCGATTATCGCGGCGAGGGCGCCGCTCCTACAGCCAAGACAGCAAGATCACAGAAGTGGTAACGATTTTGTCGTTGCGAGGCCGCATTAGTAGCCGCGGCGATCCAGGAGATATGTTTTTACTGGATCGCTTCACATGAGTGGATCAAGCGCTTTTGATGGTGGTTGTATCTCTGCGCGATGACGATTGCTATTGAAGGCCCTCGCCGATTTCTAGCCGCGAGGCGCCGCCCCTACCCTGCTGGGCAAAACCTGCTAGGTTTCTTTGGGATTAGCGTGGAGCGCGGGTTCTGCATACCATTGTTCTTTGGGCACAACCTTTGGCTCGAGTGTGTCCGCCATATAGGATGGCGTCATGATCTGTATGCCGTATTCATTGAATACATCCTGAATATTTCGATGCAGTTCCGCATACAGCTCCATGAATTTTTTCTCGTTTCTACAAAAGACATTAAGTTCGTAGTTCACCGCATAATCTGCCAGCGCGGTCTGCAGCACAAATGGCTTGGGTTCCTTAAGAAGTCCCTCCGTGCGTTCCGCTGCGATTAACAGCATAGCTTCAACCTGCCGCCACGGCACCTCATAGCCAATCCCGACTGTAGTATGCAGAATCAGCCCCTTTTCGTGCGCCATGGTACTGTAATTAATGACCTCATTATTCAGAATGGTCGAATTCGGAATGATGACTTCTTCATTTTTTAGCGTACGTAGGTGGGTGACCAGTAAACGCATTTCCGTTACATCACCTGTGGTGTTGGCGATCTTCACTCGATCACCAATCCGAAAAGCCCGCCGATAAGTCATGGTGTAACCGGCAATCAAATTGGAGATCATAGAAGTCGAGCCCAGTGAAAAGAGCACGCCGAGTAGAATAGAGATACCCTTAAAGGCATCGGTGTCGGATCCCGGAATATAGGGGTAAGCCAGCACCACAGCAAATACGATCACCAGGACACGAACGATGCGGTAGGTGGGGATCGCCCACTCCGCATCAAAGCTTTTAAGCTTGATGTTCTGCCGGGCAATGGATGCAAAAAACCCGCGCAATGCCTTTAACAGATACCGGGTAATCAAGAACAATAAAATGAGAAAGATCAGACTGGGGACATAGCCAATGACCGCTGCCCCAATATCGCGTAACGGATCGACGATCAAAGACAGCAACTTATTGGCCGCATAGCGGGTCCAGGGAAACAAGGTCAGCACAAAGTTGATAAACACGTAGGCCAAAACCAATATGATCACGGTGCGGGTTACACGAAGGGCAACACCCAAGATACTTAGCAGTTGTTCGGCCTGGATGATGCGCAACGATTTGGCCTCGAGCTTCTGGATATCACGTTTAAAGCGTTGTTCCAGCAACGCGTCGAGCTTACGGAACCCCCAGAATACACCCCAAAGAAGAACTGCCAAGACAGCGGTGCGCATCAGTGCGCGCAGCGCTGTGGACAAAAGCACATCGGGCTGGCGTTCATAACGATAGTCGTCGATAGCCGTCATGACCCGGTCCCGGATGGTACCGGCTACGATCGCGCGCGCGATGGGGCCTTCGAGCGCAGCATCTTCGTCAAATATGGTCACTAAGGACCGTCGACCGGTGCCGGGGAAGATCTTGTGGTGTAGTTCGTCTTCTACGACACGCAGAGTTTTGCTGTTAAATGTCGAGTCCTCTGCCAGTGCTTCGATGCGCTTTGCAGCCAGTTCAGCCCGGCGTTTGGCGGGATAGGTCGGGACACCGACAAGATGAAATAACACTTCGCCGTTGACAATCACCGGTGCAACCTGCAGTTGTCCGAACGGTTGCTCGGCGCGTAATTTCGCTTCAGTATCGACACCTTCTGTTTGACCAGGCACCGATTGCGCCCATCCCGAAGACAACATCAGCATCAAGACGGCAAATAGCCATGACACACATCCTCTACCTCGCAATGTGCGTATCAGGCCCCAATTGCCACCGTGCTTGTTTGCTGTTTTTTCCATATGCAGTCTATGCCCAACTTGCCGGTCAGCCCCCCTCCCGCTGTTTCATTAGAATCCAGCCACAAGTTGTTAATGCCACTCTATCAAAGCTCAGTTGTCGTTTCACCATCAAAACGGCGCAGCGTTGCCCGCGCCGTTATATAGCCTTTATGAATCGAGCGAAGAGGTTGTGTTGTTTATGGGATAAATCGCCTACAGCGCACGAAGCTTAGTCAGTGCAGCCCGGGTAATTCCGTCCAGGTCCTCGCTCGTGACAGATTGGATTACAGCGGACTCATCCGGGTCCGGCGGCTCCAATATCGCGAGTTGACTGTCCAGGAGAACCGGTGGCATATAGTGACGCTCACGCGCGGCCAGGCGTTCGGCGATGATTTCTCTTGGCGCTTCTAAGTACAGGAAATTCAGGTCGAGGGTGTGTTTTTTGAGCTCATTGCGGTATTTCCGTTTTAAAGCGGAGCAAGACACCACCACTGATTCTCGAATAGCCAGTTCTTCGGCCAACGCTGTCAGCCAGGGTGCGCGGTCCGCGTCCGTTAAGGGCTCGCCACGGCTCATTTTTACAATGTTCTCTTTTGGATGAAAAGTATCGCCCTCTAAAAAAGGGCACCCAAGGACCTTCGCCAGCCGTTCGCCGACGGCGCTTTTCCCCACACCGCACACGCCCATGACGACGACTTTCATTGTGGGTTATTTTTCTTTTGCGAGGCAGGCACCTGCCAGTTACTGTGAAATGTACCCGGTTTATCCACTCGCTCGTAGGTATGGGCGCCGAAACAGTCCCGTTGCGCTTGTATCAAATTCGCGGGCAAATGGGCTGACCGGTAGCTGTCGTAGTAACTGAGTGCGGACCCTAGAACGGGGATGGGTACGCCGCCCATCAGCGCTGCGGATGAGACAGCCCGCAGGGCCGGAACTCCAGTAACGAGCATATTCTTGAATTGTCCCGCCAGGAGCAAATTAGGGATGTCTTTGTCAGACTCCAACGCTTTGATGATATCTTCCAACAAGGCCGCGCGAATAACACAACCACCCCGCCAGATCGAAGCCGCGTCAATTAAACCGAGTGGCCAGCCATAGGTGGTTGCCGCTTGTCTGAGTAAAGCGAATCCCTGTGTAAAGATGATAAGCCGGGTTGTTAACAACGCCTTCTCGACCATGGGTAGCGAACACCCTGATGTCTTCTCAACGCTAGGTTCCGGCAATGTCTCAGCGGCGAGCTGGCGCTCTCGCTTCAAGCCGGACAATCCGCGTGCTACAACCGCTTCGACCAATGAAGGACAGGGTACCCCCAACTCCAAAGCACTTTGTGCAGCCCACAGTCCAGTCCCCTTTTGACCTGCCACGTCCATCACTTTCCCGACCAGGGGCATGCCATCATCGGGATCTTGGGTTACCAATATATCGGCGGTGATCTCAATCAGATAAGCAGCTAACGGTCCTTCATTCCATTGTTTGAATATGGTGGAGATTTGATGCTCTTCATGACCCATCAAGTCGCGCAGAATACTGTAGACCTCTGCGATCGCTTGCATCTCGGCATATTCGATGCCGTTGTGAATCATCTTTACAAAGTGACCGGCACCCCCTCCTCCGAATACCTCGCAACACGGGCGGGTACCCACCCGAGCCGAAATCGTTTTCATTATCGGTAGTATCCGCTCAACGGCAGCCTTGCTACCACCCAGCATTATTGCCGGACCTTCCAGCGCACCTTTTTCACCGCCGGAAACACCCATGCCGGCAAAGGCCAAACCCCGGGCCTCCAGATCTACGGCACGGCGTTCGGTGTCTTTATAGTAAGAATTTCCCCCGTCGATGATTAAATCACCGCGGGTCAGCAGGGAGATCAGTTTCTGGATCATCGCCGTAACAGGTTCACCCGCTTTCAGCATGATTAGAATATTTCGCGGTGTCTTTACCACCTGCACAAACTCTTGCAGAGATCCCGCAGCCAAGATATTGGGACCACCTGCAGAGACACTGGGATCAAAGCTATCGCGTACCTCCGGGAAGGGATCGTAAACGACCACCCGAATTCCCTTGTCGGCCAGGTTATAAGCGAGATTTCTTCCCATTACCCCCAGACCAATGATGCCGAATTCGGCACTGGTACTCGGGGCGAGTGTTTTGTTCGTATTGCTCAAGAGCACTCCTTGTTGAAGAACCGGGTCTTGTTTCAGCCGCCGCTGCGTTTGTCTATGGTGACAAGCGTGTGGCCTGGGTCCGATGAAATGGTAACAATGACAGCGCTATGTGTTAATCCAGTCCACTGGGAAACCGCTGGTGCCACTCAGTGGCCTGCTCATAAGCCCAGCCGACTCGTAAAGCCAGAGCCTCTTGATACGGAGCACAAACGATCTGAAGGGAAGTCGGCAGCCCTTGGGCAGTGAATCCATTCGGCAATACTACGGCACAGCGTTCAACAAGGTTGACTGGACGTGTAAACCCAGCCGCTGTACCGGATTGGTCAATGTCCTCGATGCGTGGCGCAGGTTCTGCGGTAGTTGGAGTAAGCAGAGCATCGATTCCAATTAAAGCGCTGTCAAACTCTGCTTTGATCTGCTGCTGTTCTCTCAGAGTAAGTAAATAGTCTCGGGCACTCATGTCCCGACCGATCGCGATCCTGGGACGCACATCGTCGTCTACCGGTAAGGTATCGTCGTCAATCAATTCACCTACATAAGAGTAACCTTCGGCACCGATAATGCGGCCGACCAGTACCCCCATCTCGGCAAAAGAACGTGGCAGGGTTACCTCACAAAGCTGCGCTCCAAGGCCCTCTAGTATCTGCAACGATTCCTCGTAAGCGTCTGCGACATCTTTGTGCACGGATTCCAGTTCGCTGTCAGGCAACCGAGCCAGCTTGAGCCCGGATACACCGTTATGTAACCCGGGTATGGGATCTTCAACGCTCTTTATCAGCGTTCGCGTGTCCTGTGGATCGGGCCCTGCCATAAGCCGATAGAGAAGCGCCGTGTCTTCAACGCAGCGACACATCGGCCCCGGCGTGTCCAAGGTGTGGCTTAGTGGCAAAATACCATGAACACTCACTCGGCCGATGGTCGTTTTAAGGCCGGCCAGCCCACACCAGGCAGAAGGGATGCGAACCGAGCCACCCGTATCAGTGCCAATCCCCCAAGGTGCCATACCCGCAGCCACACTAACACCAGTACCCGCGCTGGAGCCACCTGGCACTCGGTGCGACTTCAGATCCCATGGATTCTTTGGCGATCCCATGTGGCGGTTCGTGCCGAATGTCCCCATTGCGAACTCGACCGTGTGCGTTTTACCGAGCACAATCATTCCAGCATCAAACATACGACGAACAACAGTCGCCGTAAGCGGCGACCGGCGCTGTTCCCAGACCTTTGAACCTCCGGTGGTGATCTTGCCTTCGATATCAATAATATCCTTCACCGCCACCGGGAAGCCGTGAAAGGGTCCAACAGCGTGTCCGTTCGCTTTGGCTTTGTCGGCCGCTCTCGCCAGCTTTCGCGCTTCTTCGCTGTAAACCACAATAAAAGCGCCCAACTCACTATCATGCTTCTCAATTTGGCTTAGGAAGGATTCGACCAGCTCGAGGTTAGTTATTTCTTCACGTTCCAGTTGTACGAGTAGCTCATGCACTGGACGAAGATATAAAGGAAGGTTGGGATTACTCATGGTTATTCCCTTGAGAGTTGGGTGTATTTACCAATTATTCTAAACTGCCTCAACCTCTTCCTTTCTACAGGATGGACGAAAGGATTATTACCTTTAAGCACCTACGACAACACCCATCCTCGATATAGTACTCTGAGTGCTACCAATGTTATCAGCCAGCGGAATACCTCCCGAAAAGTGCTTTCGGAAATATGGTGAGTGACGCGTTTGCCCGCCCACGTACCAAAAAACCCCGCAACTGTAGCGAGAACGATATGCGGGATGTAGTCTTCGTACCTGAATCCAAAAGACACGTATCCTGGCGATAAAGCTCCCAATCGTGATTACGGTGAGGGTAGTCGTCACTACGATATAAACAATGTGTTAACCCTTCATAAATCAGGAAACTTCAGTAATCCAAATAATCTTCCCATTCTTTGAGCGGTAGGGTTGTTTTCTTTGCAAGATGACGTTTGTTTTTGCTCAACCAAGCGTCAGCATGCTCCCGTCCTTGATCTCGCAAGCCAGTCAGAAAAGGCCAACTGGTATCGAATTTGCTCGCGCCGTTGAGTTTACGGGTGACCTCCTGCGCAGAGATCTGGTGCAGGTAAATCCTGGAATACTTGGGTGCAGCCATATCACCTTGCTCTACCGCCCGGGTGATGTAAGCGATGTTGCGTATCTCCCGCATCAGGCTTGAATTGAGCGTAATTTCTCTTTGTCTTTCGGCAATCTCATTGGCCGTCTGTGGAATGGAATCCCGTTCGGTGGGATTAAGCTGGATGATGATGACATCGCTGGAGTGGCAGTTATGCAACAGGGGCTCCAGGGTGGGATTGCCCATGAAGCCACCATCCCAATAGGCTTCGCCACCGATCTCCACCGCCTGATGCAGTTCGGGCAGGCAGGCTGAGGCAAGTAGCACGTCAGGGGACATTTCTTTGCTAGTGAAGACCCTGAGCCGGTTCGTACGCACGTTGGTGGCGGAGATGTAGAGCCGGATTGACTTGCAGTTCCTCAGGCAGTCGTAATCGATTGTTTCCTCCAACACCCTCTTCAGTGGGTTGATGTTGAAGGGATTGAACTGATAAGGGGAAGCGAAGCGGGATACGGTGTCCATCCAGATTGCCATTGGCGACCATCCGGCCCATGAGTTGTTGAACAAATCTGACTGAAAGGGGCTGAACGAACCGGTATCACTCATCGCCCGCCAAAAATCGTGCAGCTTTTCTTTAGCCAGATTCGCGCCGCCCTTTTCAAAACCGTCGGTTAATACCGCCCCGTTCATCGCGCCGGCACTGGTGCCGCTGATGCCGGTGATGGTTAGACCCTTCTCTTCCAACAGACGGTCCAGAACACCCCAGGTAAATGCCCCGTGGGCCCCGCCTCCCTGCAGTGCCACGGTAATGTTTTTGACTTTGGCCAAACCTATTCCATGAACCAGCCGTGGCTGACCAGAATGGATTGACCGGTGAGCGCATTGGTGGGGAAAGCGGCTAGAAAAAGAGCCACGCTGGCAACATCGTCCAGCGTGGTGAATTCGCCATCTACGGTGTCTTTCAGCATTATGTTTTTAACGACCTCTTCCTCACTGATACCGAGTTCCTCGGCCTGCTCGGGGATCTGTTTTTCAACCAGCGGCGTGCGCACAAATCCGGGGCAGATCACATTGGAACGAATGCCGTGTTCGGCTCCCTCTTTTGCAATGACTCGGCAGAGGCCGAGGAGACCATGTTTGGCGGTGACATAAGGGGCTTTAAGGGGGGAAGCCACTTTGGAGTGAGCGGAGCCCATCAGGATCACGCTGCCCCCCTGGCCTTGGTCTACCATCTTGCGCATGCAGGCACGGGTGGTGAGAAAGGCGCCGTCCAAATGAATCGCTAACAGTTTTTTCCAGTTACTGTAGTCGAGGTCGACGATAGGATCGATGTGCTGAATCCCTGCGTTGCTGACCAGGATGTCCACAGTGCCAAAGTGCTGCGCCAATGCGTCTACACCCTTGTTTACCTCTTCTTCTTTGGTCACGTCCATACGCAGAGGCACTGCGGCATCGCCGATTTTTCCGGCGGTGGTTGTAGCGGCATCCAGGTTGATGTCGGCAATACCCACCTGGAAGCCGGCCTCGACGTAAGTCTCGGCTATTCTCCGACCAATCCCGGCGGCGGAACCCGTTACCAGGGCCACTTTGTTTTGGGTTTTCATCATACTTTTAACACGACTGGAAGGAGTTACATTATGACGCAGTGCAGCAATCAGCTGCAATGCCTACAGGTATTAGTGATAAACGGATTGTAAATCTAGAAAATCAGTCAATGGGGCATGTACAGAACCTGAATCACTCAAAGATCTGGCGTCAGCTCTTTACATCGAAATACCTATTTCTCGGATAGGGGTAAAACCGACTACAAAAGCTGCCACACAAGCCGGCTGACAGCCACTCAATCGCAGGTTACTTTGCTTTTTTAAAATGTTATTTTATAACATTACATTTTTAAGTTGAGGAATCCCCTATGCACACCCATGAGAAAGGCCTACTTCGAAAGGAAAATGGACGACGTCAACAAAGTTTAAAAATATTTGGTGTATGTTTGCTGGTAGCCGGCTCTACGGTCGCCGTTGCGGAAACCAGACAACATGGCATCCACGAGCACGGTTCAGCAGTATTGAACGTGGCCATCGCCGACCAAACGATGTCTGTCGAGTACATCACACCGGCAGCTAATATTGTTGGATTTGAGCATACACCGACGACAGAAGAGCAAAAGCATGCGGTGCATGAAGCGGTCGAATTGTTGGAAACGGGCAAAGTGCTGAATATACCTGCGGACGCAGCGTGTACTCTGGCCCATGCTAAAGTTGAACATGAAGCCGAGAGCGATGACCATGAAGAACATGCTAAGGAGGAGCACGGCGAGCATGAGGAAGATGAAGAACATGCTAAGGAGGAGCACGACGAGCATGAGGAACACGAAGAACATGCCAAGGAGGGGCACGACGAGCATGAGGAGCATGAAGAAGACGAAGGGACCCACTCCGAGTTTCACGTCGAGTACGAGTATCAATGTGAGAACATGGGCGCTTTGACCCACATCGACGTTGACCTGTTTAAGCATTTCCCGGGCAATGAAAAAATCACCACCCAAGCCATTACGCCGAATGGCCAAAAAGGCATGGAATTGACTGCGAACTCGTCTCGACTTACCTTGCCTTGATCTTGTATGTAATCCGAAGCTGATGCCAAATCCCATTATCGAGGCGAACAACCTTGTCTTTGCCTGGCAAGTAAATCACTCTCCTGTATTGTCAATAGAACAATGCTCGGCTCGGTGTCTATGTGGGTTTGCGTTTGCCGAGCGGCCATGAACTAAGCTTGTTAGGATTGGTCCTACTGGCGGGTACGTTCGTAGGCTGTATTGCAGCATATCGAGCGTACCGAAATTCCTTGGCCGACGGACTGACTATTCGTATCTAGATGCCAGAATTAGAAGATGTGACAAATTCGTTGCTATTAATCTAGAAATTAGCCTTGTCGACATAGTTAAAGTTTGTTCCTACAGGTTGATCTAAAAAGCATACTTTCCTCGGTTTTATCTTTGCTCGGGTGGGAGATCTCTGAGTTCGTAAGAAAACGCTTCGTGTACCTCAAGGTCGACTGGCTTGAATACGGCTTTTTGACTGGCGGGGTAAGTACCTAAATAGTTGCCATTTTTCCAGTTATGGCTTGGCCTTACCGGTCGGGGACAGAACCCACCACCGCAGTTTGGACACACGTTGTGTAAAATTTCATCGACACAGGATTCACAAAATGTACACTCAAAGCTACAAATCCTAGCTTCAGGTGAATCTGGTGGCAGTTTCTTGTTGCAGTGCTCACAAGTAGGTCTAAGTTCCAACATCGACACATCTCCTCCGAATGGGATCTAAGAATTCCACGGCAAAGGCGCCGCTCTACTCTTATCCAAAAACTCTCGTCAAGATACCAAGATCGAAAAGGACTTTTTTGAGAACACAGCAATTTTCATTTCTTGGAGCGGTTTGCAACTTTGCGAGAGCACGATACGGCTAAATGGCGATCGGTTCCACGATTAAATCCTGCTGCTTGTATACTACTGTAAAAACAATAATCCATTACGAAGCAAAACATTGTAACGTCATCATGCGGTTAACAAGAATATTGACAATATGCTGAGTCCAGAAAAGCGACAGGTGTTTGCTTGGGCGTTCTACGACTGGGCTAATTCTGCTTTCGCCACTGTAGTGATTGCCGGATTTTTTCCAATTTTTTTCAAAGAATTCTGGTCTATTGATGCTCAAGCTACGGAAAGCACCTTCCGACTAGGTGTCGCGAATTCAGTTGCTAGCTTGGTCGTACTCATATTAGCGCCGGTTCTCGGGGCTATTGCAGACCAGGGGGCTCTCAAAAAACGATTTTTGTTGATATTCGCCGTGCTGGGAATAGTAGGAACCGCAGCCTTGGGAGGCGTGAGTGAGGGATTGTGGCTGTCCGCCGCCATCATATACGTCATGGCCACAATCGGTTTTTCGGGTGCGAATGTATTGTACGACGCGCTTTTGGTCGATGTTGCACCCAGAAACAAGCTCGATTCAGTTTCGGGTATCGGATTCAGCCTGGGCTATCTGGGCGGTGGTTTGTTATTTGCGTTATGTGTGGTGATTTCTTTGAAGCCGCAGTGGTTTGGCTTGGCAAACAGTACTCAAGCCGTAAAAGCGAGTTTTTATATCACAGCCATCTGGTGGGCGGTTTTCAGCTTACCGCTTTTTAAATATGTCCACGAGGACAGATCTCAACGACACAAATTTTCTGAATCTATTCAGAGAGGGATTAACCAACTCATACAAACTTTTCGCGACATCAGACAGTACAAACCAGTTATTGTTTTTTTAGTTGCGTATTGGTTGTACATCGATGGGGTGGATACCATCGTGCGCATGGCGGTGGATTACGGTTTGGCTTTGGGATTCACTTCTACTGATCTGATTACTGCGTTGCTATTGGTTCAGTTTATTGGCTTTCCTTCGGCTTTAGCGTTCGGTTGGTTGGGTGAACGAATCGGGCCGAAACTAGGTATTTTGATTGGATTGTCTGTTTATATTGGCATCACCATCTGGGCATACTTTATCTCAAAAACCTGGGAGTTCTACGGCATCGCTATTGCCATTGGCGTGGTGCAAGGTGGTGTGCAAGCACTCAGTCGCTCCCTGTATGCAAGACTGATCCCAGCAGAATCAGCGGCAGAGTTTTTTGGTTTTTATAATTTTCTAGGTAAATTCGCGGCAGTGATTGGTCCGGTGATGATGGGGTGGGTGGCGGTTGTGACAGGCAGTACCCGCATATCCATCTTGTCGATACTGATCCTATTTGTTGCGGGTGGCCTATTGTTGATGAAGGTGGATGTCGCCGACTCAAACCGGACCCATTGATACACCACAGCAAATATGAGCGGTGGCGGGATAATCGGCATTGAGAGTTACTAGTAACGAGTAGCGAGCGCGGTAACCATTGGCTTTTCTCGCTACTAGATAGCAGCTACTCGGTACTGTCTTGCATTCTTTGCGAGATTTTTTAAGTGAATTACTTCCACTCCACTCCGGACAGTATTCTGTAGGACATCGTGGTTGCGCGGGATGTTATGATCTAACCCACTATGAAACCACTTAGACTGACGGTTATTAAAGAGAATTTTCCCGATGTGATCTCAGATTGCGTTGGCGACGACAAAGAAATTACGGGATTTGCGGCTATAGACAACTATCAAGCAGGTGACTTGATTTTTTTCGATGACAAGACGCTGCTCGAGGATATTAACAACGGCAGTCCAACAGCAGTGGTTACAACATCTGCCCTCGCCAAAAAGATTACAAACAATCGGATTGGAATACTCGTTAGCGAAGATGTCAAACTTGCTCAAGCTTTTATCCGGCAACGCTACGACGATATTGATTTACACCAAAGCGAGTGGCCCCGTATACACCCCAGCGCAGTAGTCCACGATACAACACCGATACCAGAGAGTATCACTATCGGCCCCGGCGTAGTCATAGGCAGGAATGTAAAGCTGGGAGAGCGCGTTGTGATACAGGCGAACTCTGTAATAGAAGAAGGCGTGGTTATTGGCGAAGACAGTGTTATCCATGCGCGGGTATTCATTGGACGTAATTGCCAGATCGGTAAACGTGTTCGCATGAAACCGGGTTGTATCATCGGTGCGGATGGTTTTGGATTTGCGCGTGACCAAAACAAACACTTTCATCGCATTCCCCAAAAAGGGATTGTAGTGATCGAAGACGATGTGGTAATCAGTTCAAACAGCACCATCGATCGGGCCACTTATAACGAGACACGGATTGCACGCGGAACAAAAATCGATGCCTTGTGCCACGTCGCCCATAACGTCTTCTTGGACGAGGACTGCGTTCTCGTGGCACAAACAGGCATTGCGGGTTCTTCTAAATTCGGTAAACGGGTTTTGGCCAGCGGGCAGACCGGTGTTATTGATCACATCACCATTGCCGACGACGTAATATTGGTTCACCGCTGCGGTATCCCGGAAGATATCCTCGAACCCGGGATGTACGCTGGGGGACCAGCCCAGCCTTTTCGAGAGTACACGCGCAATATTTCCGTTTTTAAGAAACTATTCGAACTGCGTCAACGCGTAAGGCAATTAGAAAAGCGAATCAAGGACCTAACAAAGGATTCAAAATAGAAGAACAATCGGGTCCACTACTCTAAAACGTTTTTATTTACGAACTAGTCCTACGCAGTTCGAATCCCCTTACCACATCTCTTAAGACTTCTTTGGACGGGCCATAAAAGCGAATGGTATAGCGAGAGGACCGAATAAGGCCCCCATCACGCCCCAAAATACCGGTCGTGCGCCACGCTTTTTGGCGACAAGATGACAGGTCACAATACTGATCAACGTAATCACTATCAAAACTAGAGCAAACATTTAGATATCTTTTCTCTGCGGATTAGTAATGGGACCGCATTGGAAATGCGACTCTATCTTATCCATATACGTAATAAATTATAAACATATTGCCGTCGAGAAGGCCTCATTGTTTAATATTGTAAAAAGATGCTATCGAGGGGAGGCACGATGTCAATCGAATCACGTCGCAGATTGCTTAAATCCCTAGCCCTAAGCAGCGGTGCGTTCATCGCGGGCAAAAACCTGCCGGAGAAGTGGTCTAAACCCGTGATAAACAGTGTGTTACTACCGGCACACGCCCAGATTACACCTTCATGTAACCAGGTATTTACTTCAAACGGTTCTTTCACAATCCCGTCGGGCGTCACCCAGGTCAATATCGTCACGCTCGGTGCTCAGGGGGGCGATGGTGGGGCGGGTAATAATCCCGGGGGTAGCGGTGGATTAGGCGGGCAAGTAAGTGCCAGCCTGACTGTAAACGGGGGAGATGTATTGACGGTCATAGTTGGAACGCAGGGAGCACCGGGGGCGGGCGGCCCTGGGCCAGGTGGTAGCCCTAATGCTGGTGGATCAGGCGGTGCTGGTAACGGTTCTGGTGGTGGAGGTGGTACCAGCGAAGCCGGGAATAGCTTTCCCGGTGGTGGTGGTGGCGGCGGCGGTGGGGGTACATCCGTCGCATTGAACGGATCGGTAGTCATTATCGCCGGCGGTGGCGGCGGCGGTGGCGGCGGTGGCGCCAGTGGTGGCGCTAACGGCGGCTCGGGTGGTGGCGGCGGCGGTGGCAGTGGCGGCGCTGGAAGCGGTGGAGGTGGCTTTACAGGTGGAGCCGGGGGTGCTGGAGGTGGAGCCGGAGGCTCAGCCGGGGGCACCGGCGGAAGCTCATTCCCCAACAGCGCCGGTAGTGGTGGTGGTGGGGGCGGAGGTGACACCGGAGGAGCCGGCGGAACTGAAGGCGGATCTAACACCCCTAATGGAGGCGCCGGTGGCGGCGGCGGCGGGGGTGGAACAAATCGTGTACCCGGAGGCGGAAGCGGAAGCAGCGGGGTTAACGCTGGTGATGGTAGCGTACAGATCAGCTGCTAGTTGACCCTATTGCTACTTAGTGCACTACTGGTACCCTATTTAGCAAACGACAGAAACCGCCATTCTGGTAATACCGACAATCGGCCATGTCTAAGCAGCCGTTTGTGTATCCAAGTTGACTTGATCCAACGGTGCGAGGGCCGTTTTCAATTCTGCAGTTAATTCTTCATTGAGGGGTTGCAGCGGTTTACGACAATCCCCCAACGCAAAATTCCTCAAGTTGGCTGCAGCTTTCACCGATGCGTTGTACACGTGGGTCCAAATAAAGAGTTGAGAAGGCAGTATTTTTTGCCACAGTGAGTTAGCCTGCTTTAGATCTCCTCGTTGTACCAAATCGAAAAGCATCACCGCTTCCTGGGGCAAGAAATTAACCGCGCCCCACACGTAACCGGGGCATCCAGCCAACAAGGCCTGAAAAGTGATCGGGTCACCACCGTTAAAAACCTTGCCATCGGTCGCGAGTAATTCCTGGATACGTATCAGATCGCCGGTGCTGTCTTTGATATATTGAACATTATCAATTTCCAGCAGCCGGGAGAAAAAATTAGCGTCGATGTCGATACCGGATGCTGCCGGAATGTTGTACACCATAATAGGGGCCCGGGTACTTTCAGCCAGATACTCATAGTGATAGTAAACCCCTTCCAGGTCGGGTCCTTCGAAATAAGGTGGCAGCACCATCACTGCGTCTGCACCGTTATCCTCGGCGTGTTTGGTGTTTTCGATGGTATCGGCTGTATTGATGGCAGACGTTTGTACTAGATATCTGGCTCTCCCCTCTACGTGCTTACCAGCGATTTCGGTCATACGACGTTTCTCTTCCGGTCGCAGGTAGGCGAATTCACCCGTTCCACCACAAACCAGTATGATGTCGACTCCGGCATCGATCATAACGTCGATGTGGTCGAGGAATTTGGTCTCGTCGACGGTTTCCCCGGAGGGGTCAAAAGGGGTACATACCGGAACGCATACTCCCGATAGTATTTCGAATTGGGCCATCTCTTATCTCCTCAAGTCCTCTACGCTCTAGATGGTGTTTTATGCCACGAAAAACATAGTACACCGCAACACCATAGGCCGCAAAACACCCAAGTAGAGTGTCTCACCCATATACTGGACCTTGAGCTAGGATACAAATCGGCGCACCGGTATAGTCAAATCCGGATTGTTAGGTTCTAATCTTGCTCTTCCGGTGTGATCCACGCGCCGTGGCGTGCAATAAATATCAGATTTGTATAGAGGTTAATGTGTGAAGCAGCCTGGTAGATCTCCACCCTTAGCATTGTTTCTAGCGTTGTGTTTTGTTTTACTGATCGGCTGTATGTCATCTCGACCGCATAACTTGGGTGTTAAAAATGGAAGTTTGGCTGCTTGCCCTGAAACACCTAATTGTGTGTGCTCGCAGTGCCCTCGCGAGGACTCTGAACATTTCATCACCCCATTATCGTATTCAATTCCTGAAGAATCACTCAGGGTGTTAATAACCGAGGTTTTGGAGGAAATGGCTAGAACCAAAATCGTAACGGCGACAGACAATTATTATCATGTCGAGTCGACTACCTTACTCCTACGCTTTGTAGACGACTTTGAGCTTTACATAGATAGCCGAGAAAATACACTTCACTTCCGCTCGGCTAGTCGCATCGGTCGTTCGGATTTTGGAACAAATAGAAAACGAGTTGAAAACTTCAAACAAATGCTTTCAGCCAGATTGAACGAGAAGAATTCTTAAGTGAGAACCATCGACCGTGGCCATATATCTTGGATCGGAGCGATGGCATGCTCTGGTGGAATCCGTATCAAAACCTGCGTTGCTTTAACCCTCAGCATCGAGAATCCCAGCTAACGTATTAGCCACCCACTTGTTGAAATGATGAGTAGGCTTATCCATAGCCGGTGAGAATACACCGCCTGAAAAACCAGGGGACTGCCTCCCTCGCTGCATCCCTTCGACTACACCTATGTCTTCATTAAACACTTTTGTCCAAGCTTCAAGCTGGGCTTTACGCGACCCTTCATAATTATCGTTATCAGCACCTTCGTCCAGGTAATAAATCTGCAACCTCTCCCGGGTTCGATTGTGTGCAACCGGTTCAATGACAATGGACCACATATGGTCACACTGAGCGCCTAAAAATACATTGGGAAAAAGGGTTGGATATTCAGCCAGTTTACCGGGCCAATCGGGAAATAAGGGAAGAGGAGCCCCGTTACCCTTATCGAGGTCATACGTATGAGTGCCTTGCCCGGCAAACAAAGTACCACCGTAGAAATGATAGTGATCCTCCAATTTTGAGTAGGAGTTGAGATCTGGGTGTACCCACGGTAAATGGTAGCTCTCTAGATTGTTTTCCAAGCACAGTTTCCAATTGGCTTGCAGTTCCAACTCAAGCACTCCGTAACTCACTGCCGGACGGAGGCGGCTGAAATCTTCAGCAGAGGCAAGACGAAATAGGCGTTCCTCCAACTTTGCAATATGTTGTTCGAAATCCGGGGCCTTCTCCGACACATTGACAAAAACCAGATCCATCCACACTGCGGAGCGAACTGGCTTGAGGCCATTTGATTTTCGATCGAATCCCTTAATGTCATGTTCGCCAGGACCACCTATATGCGGTGTTCCGCGAAGCTCGCCGTCAAAGCCATACGTCCATGAGTGATACGGACAGCGAATTACTCCTTTGAGCTGGCACTTCTCCTTGATCAACTGATTGCCACGGTGAGAGCAGACATTGTGAAATACTCTTACTGTTCCCTGCTTGTCCCTTATCATCACCAAAGGCATACCCATGAAGCTTACGGGCCTAGCGTCTCCAGGATCAGGTATAGTGCAAGCCTGCCCGATGCAGGTCCAGGTCTTGCTGAACAAGCACTCGCGTTCGAGCTCAAAGAAATCCGGGTTGACATAGGCATTGTTGGGCAGCCCTGTTGCCGATTCTATGGAATCGTTGATGCGCTCCACGGTGGTCGAACTCAGACCATTCCGTTTATCAAACATTAGTACAACCTTTTCAACATCGAATGTGCGAGTGTTGGATCGAATTTAGAGTAGTCCTTCCGGCTCCACATGCTACAATACTTCCGTAGTAGTGAGATAGTTTGTTGTCTCACTTTGTACAAACCGCTGGAGGCCTGACGATTATGCATAGTGAAAAAACGTTGTCCCCGATGCTGGGTGTTGGTGTCTTCAATATCATGTTCTGGATCGGTTTTGTCGTCGGCTACGATATAGGACTGACCTGCAACGCTATGCTGATCAACGCCCTACTTTTTGGTGGCCTCGGTAGTTATGCGGTTGCGAATATAGACCGCCTCAGCGCTCGGGAGTACCGGTTACGCAAAAAGAAGGATAAGGATGCGCCAGATACCATGGTTAAGCCGACCAAGCCTATTCTTCAGACTTAACTTCTCCGTTTTATAAATCTAATAAGGATATGGTAGGCCAGGCATGGCGGCATAGCGTGGTAGTGATTCGATTCGCTTGAACCACGACCGAATCGACGAAAATTCCTCCAGCGATATACCACCTTCATGAACTAAAGCCGCATATGGATAGCAGGCAATGTCCGCAAGAGTGAATCGGTCCAAAGCCAACCAGTCGTGATCTTTGAGCCGAAACTCGAGTAAATCCAAAGCGATATCTGTTAAAGCGTGCGCAAGTTTCAAATCGAAATCTCGATTGAAGATCACAATTGCACGCGACATCGCTAGACCATTAAATACTTCGTTGACAGAAAATGACAACCATTGCTGAATTTCAGCCATCTCAGCCGGGGATACTGGATACCACTCCGGTTTTCCATATTTCCGGGCCAGATAGATCATTATTGCAGCACTGTCACGTATGACGAATTCGTCATCTACCAGCACCGGGACCTTATGCAGCCGGTTGAGGCTGATGAAATCTGGGTTCATTTGGTCGTTCCTGCGCAGGTCTATGTCGATCCTCTTATATTCCAGACCGAGAAAGGCCAACATCATTCGAATCTTGTGGCAATTACCGGAAAGCTTAAAATCGTAGAGCGTAATCACTATTTCGCAATGACATCTTAGTCTTGATTAGACAGAGCACCCTGAAGTCTAGACTGAACAGAAAAGGGTTCGGTTCTTTAAACTTTTCGCTTTAAACTTTGCACTAATGCGAAAGCATGGACTGGGCTTCAGTTAGTCGGCAATGGAGGTCTCATTTCGTTGGGTTCATCTCACCTTTTTATCTGTGTACCCACACCCTCCACAGTAAGTAGCTCTAACAACACGGAGTGTTCGACTCTACCATCAACAATGGTCGCGGCACGCACACCGCTCCTGATGGCGTCCAGAGCACACTGCACTTTAGGCAACATTCCGCCTGCGATAGTACCGTTCCGAATCAGTTCGGTAATCTCTCTCTCACGCAATCCAGTGATGACCTCACCTTCCTTGTCCAATACACCCGGCGTATTTGTCAGCAGCATGAGTCTTTCAGCATCCAGCGTTATCGCCAGTTTACCCGCTACTGTATCTGCGTTGATGTTATAAGTATTTCCTTCCCTGTCCACGCCTATGGGGGCAATAACCGGGATAAAATCTTGTTCATCCAGAACCGCAACTATGCTTGGGTCGATTGACTCCACTTCACCGACATGGCCAATGTCAATGATCTCAGGTTGCTTCAGAGTTGGGTCGTCCTTTTGCAGCTTCATCTGTTTGGCCCGAATCAGGCCCCCGTCTTTACCCGATAATCCAACCGCCTTACCACCCAGAGAATTGATCAAATTGACTATTTCTTTGTTTACTGAACCGCCGAGTACCATTTCGACAACATCCATGGTTTCCCTGTCCGTGACGCGCATGCCTTGGATAAACTCCGTTTTTTTCCCGATACGCTCCAGTAGTTGACTGATCTGAGGGCCACCACCGTGCACCACAACGGGGTCGATGCCAACCAACTTGAGCAAGACCACATCGCGAGCGAAACTCTGTTTCAGATTGTCGTCAACCATGGCATTGCCGCCATACTTGATAACCACGGTTTTACCGTGGAAACTTTGAATATAAGGCAGGGATTCAGTTAGTACTTTGGCTACGTTAGTTGCAGCCTGTTTGGAGATGCTCATGAGTCTGGTCTTGATTCTTTAGATCTTACTATACCGGATAGCGGCCTAACCCGTATATTGCCTCATGTGGTGGCGAGTAAGACAGACTAGTTGACGCGGGGGGCGACCGCGCACCGATTATCGCGGCAGGGGCCGTTTCTACATGACAGGAGCGAATAACTTGTAATCTAGTAGCTAGTAATAAATCAACTGAGGCCGTACTCGCTACTCGAGACTATTCACTAGATACAAGCAGTCCACTGCTATAATCAGGCATAAAAAAAGGGCTGCATAGCAGCCCTTTTGTTTTAAATATTACCGAACTAGCTAATATCGATCGAGATTTTCTTCGGTTTTACTTCTTCCACTTTAGGCAACGTGAGTTCAAGAATTCCATCTTTATACTCGGCCTTAACATTAGAAGAATCAACGTCTTTACCTAGGCGCATGGACCTGACGAACTTGCCATATCGCCTTTCCTGACGAATCACGCGGCCTTCCTTCTTTTCCTCATCTTCATATCTGGACTCAGCATTAATGGTTAACATACCATCTTGTACGCTGACATGTAGATCTTCCTTCTTTACTCCTGGTATTTCCGCTTTGATCTTGTACTCATTGTCACCCTCAGTTACATCGATCGCCGGAACCAACGCTCCTTCAACGTTTCGACTTACTCTACGCGGGCTAAAAAATCCTTCAAATAGATCGTCAAAATCAGAAAACGGAGCCCAAAAAGGACGACGCTCATTTACATTGACTAACTCGTTCATTGTTACCTCCAAAATAACTTGCGAAAAATTTTCTGCGGGCGGTGCCGCTTTGTTGATTTTTATATGGAGGCTGGCAACAAAATTTCAAGGTTCTCAAATAGGAAAAGTTGAATCTTAAAAACCCAGATATCCGGGCCTTTAAACTTTAACCCTTCTGCTCGCTTCTACAATATATACCGGGCTAGATCCTCGTCACCAATCACGTCTTTTAGATTGTCATCAACGTATTGTGCGCTTACCACAAACTCTTCACCTTCCCTATCTGAAGCTTCGAATGAAACGGTCTCCAACAATCTCTCCATCATAGTATGAAGTCGGCGGGCACCGATGTTTTCTGTTTGTTCGTTAACCTGATAGGCGATTTCCGCAATCCGTCGCACACCATCTTCTGAGAAGGATAGATTGATCCCCTCCGTACCTAAAAGTGCGGTGTACTGCTCTGTCAGGGAGGCGTCCGGCTCGGTCAATATCCGACAAAAATCATCGGAGGATAGTGCACCCAATTCAACCCTAATCGGCAAGCGACCTTGCAGTTCCGGAATCAAATCAGAAGGTTTATTCAACTGAAACGCCCCGGAGGCGATAAACAGAATATGGTCTGACTTCACCATACCGTACTTGGTCGAAACTGTGCTGCCTTCGACTAAAGGCAACAAGTCACGTTGAACGCCTTCGCGTGATACATCCGGGCCGTGGGTCTCAGACCGACCCACAATTTTATCCAGCTCGTCCAGAAATACGATACCATCCTGCTCCACACGGTCGAGCGCCGTTAGCTTTATATCCTCATCGTTAATCAATCGCCCCGCCTCTTCCTCTGTCAGCAATTTCAGCGCCTGCTTTATGGGCAATTTACGGGTCCGCGTCTTACGTCCACCAATGTTCTGCATCATATTCTGCAGTTGGCCTGTCATCTCTTCCATGCCGGGTGGGCCGAATATCTCCACACCCACGCTAGGGGCAGTGACTTCAACCTCTATCTCCTTGTCGTCCAACTTACCCTCGCGTAACAGCTTGCGAAATCGCTGACGACCGGCGCTTTCTCCGTCACCATCGCTCACAGGGTTGCCTTGTTCTTCCCAGTCAGAAGTAGTGTTACGAGCAGGGGGCAGCAAAATATCCAGCACGCGTTCCTCCGCTGCGTCTTCCGCACGCGGCTGTACTTTTTCGATTTCTTCCTCGCGGGTCATTTTGACCGCCATGTCGACCAAGTCGCGAATAATTGAATCTACTTCGCGCCCAACATAACCGACTTCGGTGAATTTTGTCGCCTCCACTTTAACGAAAGGTGCTTTGGCTAATTTAGCAAGCCTTCTGGCTATCTCGGTTTTGCCCACACCGGTAGGGCCGATCATCAAGATATTCTTTGGAGTGATCTCGTTACGAAGCTCTTCGTCAACCTGGCGCCGTCGCCACCGGTTACGTAGAGCAATAGCAACTGCCCGTTTGGCGTCTTCTTGCCCAACGATATGTTTATCCAGCTCCTCGACTATTTCACGTGGGGTCATTGATGACATGATTCCGTTAATTCCTTATCCCAAAGATTCGATAGTGAGATTTTGGTTGGTATAGACGCAAATATCGGACGCAATCTGCAGACTCTTTTCGACCACCTCTTTTGCCCCCAGTTCAGTGTTCTCAAGCAGCGCTTGAGCCGCGGCTTGCGCAAAGGGCCCGCCCGAACCGATGGCCATTATTCCCTGCTCCGGTTCAATTACGTCGCCATTACCCGAGATGATCAGGGAGGCATCTTGATCAGCAACCGCAAGCAAGGCTTCCAATCGTCTTAACAACCGGTCAGTACGCCAATCCTTCGCCAACTCCACGGCCGCCCGGGTTAGATTACCCTGATGTTTCTCCAACTTCCCTTCAAAGCGCTCGAACAGAGTAAACGCATCTGCGGTTCCGCCGGCAAATCCGGCCAAGACTTTGTCCTTATATAAACGACGAACCTTGCGCGCATTGCCCTTCATAATGGTGGAACCCATTGATACCTGCCCATCTCCGCCAATTACTACCTGGCCTCCGCGGCGTACTGACAAGACAGTGGTGCCGTGTAGCTCTATTTTGCTCATATGTGCTGAAAAATCGTGTCGAAGCCGAACGCTATAAGATGAGGGCGTTCTACAGATATTTCAAGGAAAACTACTTAACAAGCTTGAGGTTAGGTTTGGATCGAGTTGCCTTTTCCTCGTTATCCGAATCCGGCTCGGGCGGTGTATCTGGCTCTTTAAAGAAAATTCCTTGTCCGTTCTCTCGGGCATAGATCGCCAGCACTGCATTCACCGGCACATTGACTTCAAAAGGTGCACCCCTAAATCTGGCAGAAAACCGCAGGCGCTCATTAGTCATCTCGTGCATTTGAGCAGCCTGGCCACCTATATTCAGGATAATCTGCCCATCGGTAATAAACTGCTGTGGTACTTGCACTTCCTGCAACGACGTGTCGACAAGGATCTGCGGGGTCAGGCCATTGTCAATGGCCCACTCGCGAATCGCACGGATGAGATAGGGCTTAGTTGTCGTCATCGTTCAAGCTCAACGCAGTTCCTGTTCCACCTCACTCAAACTGGATACGAATGCAGGTCTTTCAAACAGTCGCTCGGCATAATCCTGTACCGGCTTGGCTTGACGAGGGAGGTTAATCTTTAATGCCTTTAGACGCCAGAGTAGCGGAGATAAATAGCTATCCACCAGGCTATATTCATCACCCAGCATAAAGGCTTGCTCAGACAAAACAGGAGACATTGCAATTAGGCCGTCTCGAATGGACTGTTTCATGCCCGGCTCATCCAGACGTTTTTCATGCAATGGATTCAGCCACTCCCGATAAAAGCGCATCATCATCAGACGGGCTCGGCCACGATTAACTGGATCGACTGGCATCAAGGGCGGATGAGGCAATCGTTCATCCAGATACTCATTAATTATTTGCGCACCGTATAAGACCAAATCGCGATCCAACAGGGTGGGTGTTTCGTTATACGGATTTAATTCCGCTAGGCCATCAGAAGCTTCGTC
>JASJAT010000111.1 GCA_030066885.1 Arenicellales bacterium
GCCCGAGGGCAGGCCTCCTACTATGATAGTGGCTGGTACTCCAGTTACGACTAGCAAATACGGTAGCGTTTATTTTTTACTAGCGGGCGGCGCTCCTACGTAACAGTAGCGAGTGGTTTGTATCTAGCAGCCTTCCCCGCGTCACAACTGGATTCCCGCTAACAACACGCGGGAATGACAACCTACTCCCCGTCATTCCGGCCGAGTGAGCGAAGCGAGTGTAGAGCCGGAATCCATTTGAAGCGACATCGTGATGCAATCAGATTCCCGCTAACAACATGGGGTTTGACGACACGAACAGAGCACCAATATCTTGGCGGGCTTGGCGTTTTAGCGAGAGTTGTTTTTTTACCTATCGGGATAAGATGGGGGCGGCTCTCTCGCCGTGATAGTTCAAGACGAGAGGGTGATCAGTAAAGAACTAGAAACCAGTCAATCGCTAGTGTCACGAACCCTGCGCAGCAAGAGGATCAGATAATATCTCTTGCTGTCTGCGCTGTCGTCTTCGGTTGACCAGCTCACGATGAAGGATATACAAATTGCTGCCGATTAGGAGCGCCACCCCTATTAATGTATTGACTGCCGGAACCTCCCCCCAGAAAACATAGCCAAATATCACGGCCCAGAGGATGTATGTGTATTCAAATGGTGCTACCTTGCTGGCCTGCGCGCTTAGGTAAGCCTTATTTAAAAAGTAAAATCCCAACGCTGCATTAACCCCTAGTGCAGCCATGATCAACAGATCCGTATGGTTATCAGTAGACCATGGCCTTACAAGGAATTCGATGGATGGATGGTTAGCGACTAACATGGAACCAAAGGCCATCACCAGCAAGCTTAGGATGACACCACCGAGGAAGTGTGCAACTGAAAAATAGAAAGTAACTGTCCAAGGTCTGTCCTCGGGTCCGATATAGCGCGCTATGACACTGCTCAAGGCGTAAGTCAACGACGCTAAGGCTGCGAATGACACTGCAATGTTCGCAACCTTACCTCCCGGTCCCACTACAATGAACACCCCGGCAAAGCCGACTGCAACAGCGGTCCATCGTCGTAGGCCGACTTGTTCTCCCAGCAACAGCGCAGACATTACCGTCACCATAATCGGAGCGCTGAAGGTAATCGTCACTACATCCGCAAGAGGCAACGAGGCGATGGCCATGTAATACGTTAGGTACGACAAAAACGCGAGAAACCCTTTGTTCAGAACCAGCCGGGGTTGTCGTATGACAAATCCCTCTCGGCCAAACAAAGTCAATACCACTGCACCGACAACGAGAGCTGCGATCACGCCTCGAATGATTACGATTTGCAGAACCGAATAGTCTTTACTGAAAAACTTGATGACCACGTCCTGCAAAGAGAACAAAAACAATCCGCATACGACAGATGAGATGCCCAATATGGGATAGTCGGTATTGTTTTTGACGGGGGGCATGGCATGTGCAGTTTGCAAGCGCTGGATCTATTTGAAAAGTGAATTTTTCTGTATCAAACTATCGAATAATCCGATAACTACTGGCTCGATATATGAAGATTGATCATCTGTTGACGTTTTTGGAGATTGCCGCCTGCGGTAATTTCAACCGTGCTGCGGAGAACCTTAACGTAACCCAATCTACCGTAAGCGCCAGAATTAAGACCATGGAAGAACAGTTCGGTCGCCTGTTATTTAAACGAAGCCACGCAGGTGTAGAACTGACGTCGGCCGGGCATCACTTTCGCCGCTATGCCTTAGGCATACAAAGACTGTGGCAACAAGCTCACCAAGAAGTGACACTACCCGAGGGTTACCGCACCGTTTTAGCGTTGGGCGCGCAAGTAAGTCTTTGGGATCGGCTAATTCTCAAATGGATGCCGCGGATGCGCCAAAAAGCATCTGATGTTGCATTGAGGGTAGAAGCAGATTATTCCAGTAGCTTAATGCGGCAACTTATCGACGGACTGCTCGACATCGGCGTGATGTATACCCCGAGGCAAACTATGGGGCTTGTTGTCGACGATTTGTTTGAGGAGACACTAATTGCTGTGACGACCCGTGAGCGAGACGTTACTGATGGCTGGGTTGCAGATTACGTTTTTGTCGACTGGGGCGACGAATTTCGTGCCAAGCATGGACAGGCATTCCCTGACATGGAAACGCCGGCTGTTTCGGTTGGTTTGGGTGCGTTGGGTTTACAGTATATTTTGGAAAATGGCGGATCGGGTTATTTCCCGACACGGGTAGTTGAGCCTCTGCTTGAACAAGGAAAACTATATCCGGTAAAAGGTGCCCCCAGTGCACGTCGACCGGTATATGTCGTTTACACCGCTACACCCAAGCATGAAGAGTTGCTCCAACTGGCGCTAGGTGAACTAAAACAAGTAGCCGCCGAAGCCGCGTGATGTTTAAAAAAAGTGCTATTGGGTGCGGGTTTTAAATCAGGATTTCGACGGCGGCATTTTATCGAAGTTCGGAATATCGTCAGCGGTGATATCCCAGTCGTGCCGCCGGCTGGTAAAGAGAACGGCTTGGGCCGAAAACCAGCTATGGTCGTCGAGACAACCTACCTGAACTGATATAAGACCTGGCCTACCGCTGTTGCGACCATACATGCGGCTTCCACACAATGGACAAAAGTATCGGGTCATTTCATTTCCGCTGTCTGCCGTGACTGAGTGCCCGGTTGCTTCTCCCTGAATAAGGACATCCTTCTCGTCGAAGTACACGTTTGACGTGTGCCCCGTGCCGGTTGCTTTCTGGCAATCGAGACAATGGCATTGCAACATCATCTTGGGTTTTTCGGTGATGGTTAGAGTAACTTCACCGCAACGGCAACTTCCTCTGGCAAATGGTGGGTCAGTCATATTCAAGACCTCATCATATTCGTTTTAGGTGCCCGGTGCTGATTTCGCTGATCTGTAGTCGACCGGACTGACGCCAAAGAATTCAGTGAACGCGTGGCTGAAACTGCTGCGACTGGCATAGCCCATTCGAGAGGCAATCGTTTTGATCGGATCCTGAGTCTGCCTTAATAATCGTGCTGCCCCTCGAAGGCGAACTTCTCTAACAAAATCCATAGCCGGTCTACCAAACGCCTTGTGGAATCGCTCGGCGAACGTAGTACGACTCATCAAACTTTTTTCTGCGAGTAAGTCCAACGTGTAGTGGTTCCCTGGATTTTCCATGACTTCTTCGATCACTTTGCTCAGCCGAGGATCTTCCAGCACTGAGAGCCACTCGATAGTACATTCACCACCGGCCCCCTGTCTGCGCAATAGCTCGATGAAGCATTGTTGGAATAGTGCGCTCAACATGGCTTCAGTACCAGGTCCCGGCGTCGCCATTTCCCGCACTATTTCTTCAAACGCCCGGGATATGGGGTCATCTTCACTCGCCTGAATGATAATGGGGGCAGGTAGATAATCAAAAAAGTCATTGAGATACCGGTAGATGACATCGACTGTACCGCACAGCATGACTATCCCACCTTCCACTTCGTGCGGGCCCTTCCCGACCTCACTGAGACCCATAGCCGCCGGTTGGCATCTGCGTACGATCTCTGGAATATGCCCGGGCTCGCTCATTCCCGATACTTCGTGAAGAGAGCCTGTCGGTGCAATGATCGCAGTGCCTCGGCGCAGATGGAAATCCGAAAAATCTGGAAAAGATAGAGTACCGGAGCCGGCAACCACATAGTGAACGGTTGCCTCATCGCGGGGTCCGAGCATGAGTCGTTCCCCTTGTTCGACGCTACATACTGCAAAGGGCCGCACCCTGATCTCGAGATGTTCTAAAACCTTATCTAACGTTAGCACCCGAATATCTCGCGTTGTCCCATTTGCGCATTATATGTCGGCCCGAACGAATCAGCACATATTCCGAACCCATCCGTACGAAAAGTCCGCTATGTTTCATATCCATCAATAAAGTGAACTATCCAGAGGTCGGTATGTGTCATTTATTTTATGCTTGCGACGTATTAGTCTTGGCACTAAATCGGCAGAACCCGTTCCTTACGCGACGTAATAACAGGCTAAGGAAGCTATGGGATAAGACGCAATGAGTGAGCAGCAAATAAATTCGAAATCATCGATGCAGGATCTTCTATCGAAAGTATCGAGGTATGAGGCGCTGTTCGAATTGACCGACTTGGTCAATGCCGCAGATGATATAGAGTCTATTTCTGAGCTCTTGGCCCGCCGTCTTAAATACATCGCAGACGTTTATTCCTGGCGCTACATCTGTTTCGATGGAGACCCCGAGAGTTCAGAAGGGCCGGAACCGGTTGCTATCGTCGTCGACGGATATCGAGGACAAGCAGAGGTCATGCGTACAAACTCACAAGCGTTATCGCAATTCGAAATGGAGCTGTGGCGTGATCGCAAGACACGTATTTTTTGCGGTGATTCGATGCATACGGCTCTGGAACAGTTGCCATCTTATTTTAATAAATCCGATCTCGAACAGATTTCGGTGAACACCCTAGTTAAGGATCACAAGACACACGCCCTCTATTTATTCTGTAAACGTCGACAGCCCTTTACTGAGCTCGATATCAAGTGCCTTTCCATGGTGTGCGGTTTTTTTCACCGAAAAGTCCACATGCTTTGGGAGCAAAAGAAGCTACGGGATCTTGAACTAGCTTACCTCCAGCAAGAGGTCATGCTGCGGCAAAGCGAGAGGCTGGCAACCCTGGGTCGGTTAAGCGCGGGTATGGCTCACGAGCTCAATAACCCTGCGGCCGTTGCCAGACAGGGGGCAGAACAACTTAGGGGTTGCATTGCTCGGCTCGAACGAGCTCAGTATGTCCTTGGCAAAGCTGGTCTTTCGAACGAACAACAAGATCTCATCGCAAAGTTGGAAGAGGAGGCCGAACAAAGAGCGAAAAAGCCGAGTTCGATGGATCCGATTGCCCGCAGCGATATGGAACAGGAGGTAGAAGACTGGCTCGACCAAACCGGTGTCAATGACCCGTGGCAGCACGCCTCTACATTGGTTTCGATGGGGCTGTGCGCAGCGGAGTTAAAAAACCTGACCAAGAGCTTCGACGCGGCGCTAACACCGGTTGTGATCGACTACTTCGGCAGCAGGTTCACCGCGTATACCCTTCTTGAAGAGATCGGTCATGGCACCCACCGTATCACGGAAATCGTCAAGGCTCTCAAGGGATATTCCTACATGGATCAGGCGCCTGTTCAAGCGGTCGACGTGCGAGACGGGCTTAACGACACCCTTGTTATGCTAAGCAGCAAGCTTAAGGAGGGTATCAAAGTCAAGCGCGAGTTCGAAGAGAACCTCCCTCGTATCCAGGGCTACGGTAGTGAGCTCAACCAGGTCTGGACCAACCTTATCGACAATGCGATTAGTGTGATGGACAGTAGCGGAGCACTCGAGCTGCGAGCGTATCAGGAAGACGACTGGGTCGTCGTCGAGGTTGCCGACAATGGACCCGGGATTCCGGTCGACGCTCAAGAGAAAATATTCGATCCGTTCTACACGACCAAGGCCCCGGGTGAAGGTACGGGTCTAGGGCTCAATATCAGCTACGGCATTATCGTAGAGAAGCATGGCGGGCAGATCTCGGTTAGCTCGAAGCCAGGAGCGACACGTTTCACCGTCAAACTTCCCATCACAGAACAATCACCAGACACTAATAAGGAGGTCGAAGGCCTGACGATACAGCGCTAGCTGAAGTTATCGTCGCTTCATTATTGCAAATGGCAAAACCCATCATCCTGACGGTCGACGACGAAGAACAAGTCCGCAGTGCGGTTGAGCGAGACCTCGCGCGCCACTACCGGCAAAACTTCCGGATCATCAAAGCGAGCTCCGGTGCCGAGGGATTGGAAACAGTTCGGCGGTTAAAGCAACGCAATGATGCCGTTGCGCTTTTTCTGGTCGACCAACGGATGCCCGAGATGAGCGGTACGGAGTTTCTTGAAGAGGCGCGCGAGGTGTATCCAGAGGCCCGAAAAGTGCTGCTTACCGCCTACGCAGATACGGAGGCAGCGATTTCTGCGATCAACACGGTTGGGCTCGACCATTACCTTATGAAACCATGGACACCGGCTGAGGAAAACCTCTACCCGGTTCTGGACGACCTGATCAGCGATTGGGAGGCGACGGCAACATTACCCTACGAAGGTATTCGAGTTGCAGGTGCTTTGTGGTCGGCCAGTTCTCACAACATCAAGGATTTCTTGGCACGAAGCCAGGTGCCGTATCAGTTTCTTGACGTCGAGCGCGACACCGACGCGCGATCTCTGGTTGAACAAGCCAATCAAGTGACGCACAAACTCCCAGTGGTTTTCTTCCCGGATGGAAGTGTACTGGTTGAGCCTACTCTTACCGAAGTTGCCGAGAAAGCGGGATTCAGTACTCACGCTACTGAACCTTTCTACGATCTGATCGTTGTAGGCGCCGGGCCTGCAGGACTGGCTGCTGCCGTTTACGGCGCTTCTGAAGGTGTAAAAACCTTGCTCATAGACAAGGAGACGCCGGGCGGTCAGGCGGGGACTAGTTCGAGGATCGAGAACTATCTGGGGTTTCCCAAGGGGCTGAGCGGTGCCGATCTGGCGCGACGAGCAACTGCCCAGGCATCCCGCTTGGGTGCCGAGATCCTTTCGGCTCAGGAAGTTGTAAGCATAGAAATCCGGGATCCTTATCGGGTAGTGAAACTTGCCAATGGATCCGAGCTCATCTGTCGGGCATTGGTTATTGCGTCCGGAGTATCCGTTCGAGAGCTTAAGGTGCCTGGAATCGAGTCCGTAACCGGGGCCGGCGTTTACTACGGCGCTGCTTTGTCCGAGGCGGCCAGCTACAAAGGCGAGCACGTATATGTAATCGGGGGGGCTAACTCAGCAGGCCAAGGAGCAGTCTTTCTGTCTCAGTACGCTGAACAAGTCTCAATGCTGGTCCGAAGTTCACTGGCTAAAAGCATGTCCCAGTACCTGATCGAACAGATCGAGGAATGCAGCAACATAGACGTTCAGTTAGGGGCAGAGGTGGTCGAGGTCCACGGCAGCAATCAGCTAGAAGCCATTACTATTCGTGATCGTGAAACGGGTGCGACTCGACGGGAATCGACCCCGGCGATTTTCGTGTTTATTGGGGCGCAACCCCATACAAATATGCTGGGAGACCTGGTCGAGTTAAGTTCAGCTGGTTTTATTCTCACCGGTCCCGATCTTATTCTCAACGGCAAGCGAGCCGCCGGTTGGAAACTAAAAAGAGATCCCTATCTGATGGAGACGAGCATCCCAGGTATCTTCGCCGCTGGTGACGTACGGCATGGTGTGATTCGTCGAGTGGCTTCGGCGGTTGGCCAGGGATCGACAGCCATCAGCTTTGTACATGAGTATCTGAAGACCGTATAGCAAAAACATACACTAATGAGAGATCTATGAAACGCAACAGCCTAATTGACTATGAAGACGCATCGCCCGAGGTCCAGGCCATTTACGATGAGATCATGGACACGATGGGTTCATCCACCGTTCTCAATTTTCTCAAAGCCCTTGGCCACAATCCGCATGTACTTCGTGGAGTTTGGTCAATGCTCAGGGAAACGGTAGTCGAAGGTGAAATACCCGCGTTGCTCAAGCAACTAATTTTGTTCAAGATCTCGATCACCGTCGGAAACCAGTATTGCACCGCCCTGCACGGTCACGCAGCGCTGAACCTTGATCCAACGTTGACCTATGACGATTTAACGGCTCTATCCGAGGGTGTCTGCAGCGCCCACCTGCCATCCTCGTTTCCGGTTGCCATAGACATCATTTGCCGTGCTTCGCTCCAATCCAAGAGTGTTGAAGAACCGGGTTGGGATTTTGAAGATCAACTCCGAGATGAAGGGTTTTCAGAGAGCGAAATCGATGAGCTCATTGCCGTCGGTTTTTTCAGTGTCATGATGAACATGTTTACCGATACCTACGATATCCCATGGGAGAAACCATTCCCGGAAGTTGGGGCTTGATTAGAGTTGACGAGTTTTTTGAGCGATAGGTTTCTTCCCCAGTCGGCCCCAGGAGGACAGCGGTCCAATGTAGATTGCCAAAGGATGCGTTGAGGCCGAGCTTCACCGGCGATATGAGAAAGCTGGTGTAGCCTGAACGTCAAAAAAGTTTAGCTTGGTTAACTCAACCAGACTGAGTCTTTTGGTGCGTGTCGATCCCCTGTCCGTACCAGTCATCCAAGTTCTTTAGGCACCAACTCACCCATTCAAACCATTCAGAAGGGGCGCTTAAGAGGTTTTGCTATACAAACCGATACAGGGCGCGTATCGTGGCTCTTCAACCAAGGAAAGTTAAAGCGCATCCTCCAACGGCATATAACACGGGGTCTATAGAACATTGTTACAGGAGCGCAGCTATGCCCGAGAATGTGTTCGATTTATCCGCCTTAAAGGTTTCGTGTCAGCGCTGTAGTCTACGTCATCTATGCCTGCCGAATGAGCTCACCAATGGGGATGTGGAGAAACTGGATGATCTCATGGAACGACATAGTCCTTTACAACGTGGGGAGTTTTTATTTCGTCAAGGGGATCGATATCGATCCCTGTATGTAGTTCGCTCCGGCTCCTTTAAAACCCATCACTTACATAAGGATGGCACGGAAAGTATTCTGGGATTTCATCTGCCCGGAGAAATCATCGGCCTAACCGGCCTCGGTAATGGTGAGTACCATACTTCGGCGATTGCCTTGGAGCGAGCCACCATATGTGAACTCCCCTTGCATCGTTTACATTACTTAGCACAACTTTTGCCCAGTCTGAACGAGCAGTTGTACAAAATCATGAGTAATCGAATCACGGAAGATCAAGAGATGTTAATGATCCTGCGTGAACACACGGCACAGGAGCGGTTAGCATCGTTTGTGATGAGCCTGGCCCAACGATTTAAACATCGGGGTTTTTCTTCAGATAACATAGTACTCAGCATGACTCGGCAAGACATCGCAAACTTCCTTGGGCTGACTTTGGAGACCGTGAGCCGGACGCTTGCAAAGCTAGAGAAGAAAGGCATATTAGGTATTGAGCGACGAAATATTCATATCTTGGATAACGACCGCTTACATAAACTCAGCCGTGCCAGTCATGATGACCCCTCTGGTACTGATGGTGATCGCAAGGGCGCATAATACCTGACGAGTCAAACGCTGTTGTTCGCCCTACCTTATCCCGGTATTCCTGGTTAATAAATTCCTTGTCTTACTTCGTTTGAACAGCCAACACTCGTTGGCTAGAAATTCTATTGCGGCACGTCATTGACAGGAGAGTGACAATCTCGATTAGGTTGAGATTCTAGGAATAGTTTGCACGTCTAGTGGCCCCAGGTGTCCTTAGGATTCACAATACCGGCGCCAATAGGACTGAGCCCCGTGCTTTGAAACGCTCCCATAACGATTGATCTTCGAGGCTATATTGAATGAGCTCTGTCGAGCGAGAAAGATCATCCAGTAACATGGTTTCAACTTTACGGGCGAACTCTATATCAGCCACTACCCCCGTGACTTCGAAGTTCAGGCGAAAGGACCGATTGTCGAAGTTCACGGTACCCACCATTGCCACACGACTATCAATTAGCATTACCTTCTGGTGCATGAAGCCTTGCTCGTAAAAATAAACTTTCGCTCCAAGACCAGCTAGTTCGCTTAGGTAGACATTGGCAGCGTGATGAACGAACCAGTTATCGTTCAATCTCGGTGTGACGATACGCACATCGATACCCTTCAGCAGGGCTAGCCGTAACGCCACCATTGTCGCTTCATCGGGAATAAAGTAAGGCGTAGCAATCCACACGCGCTCACGGGCTAAGTTGAGAGCAGTAGTGAAGAACAAACTCGCAGTCTCCAGATCATCGGCCGGACCGGAAGCTAATACCAGTACGTTCTTGTCACCGTTTGTGGCCGGCTGCGGATTCCAGGACAATTCTTTGAGAAACTCTCGGCTGGCCCAGTGCCAGTCCGAAACAAAGGTAGCTTGCGCAACCAAAGCCGCCGGTCCTTCAATACGCACGTGCGTATCCCGCCACGGCGTGAGTTTTGGATCCTCACCAAGGTAGTCATCACCGACGTTGAGGCCGCCGATCCAGGCCGACTTACCATCAACGACAACTATCTTTCGGTGGTTGCGGAAGTTGAGTTGGAAGCGGTTATCGGGCCCTTGACGGGTGTTAAAGGGAAGGATGCGAATGCCTGCAGTGGTAAAGTCCGCGATCCAATCTTGCTCCAATCCCTTGCTGCCCAATTCATCATAGAGCACATACACGTCCACCCCATCCCGCGCCTTCCGTATCAATTGGTCCTTAAAGCGGTTGCCGCTACGATCCGCGCGCAGGATATAGAACTGAAACAGCACGTAGGACTCTGCCGCCTCGATACCGGCCTCGATACTGGCATAGGTCTTCTCGCCGTCCACCAGTAGATCGACCTCGTTGCCTCGAACGAACTGAAAGTTCGCCAGTTTTTTGATAGCTTCGTACTCGGGAAACGCACGAGGTGACTCCACCAGGAAGGGTTGGAACTCTTGCACCACGCGCTTGAGATCATCTTCGATATGCAGGGAAGTGTCTCGCCATGCATTGACGTAACCGTGAAACTTGCTTCGCCCGAGTACCCAGTATGCTGGAACAGCCACCATGGGTAGGGCATTAAGACTAACCACCCAGGCAATTGCACCTTGCGGTGTACGCGTTCGAAGAATGGCGTGAACCGAGCTGATAAGGCCCAGGATATGAAATAAGAGAAAAATTGCGGCCAATACTTTTGCCTTTTTAGTTATGCGCATCTTATTGTTTATAAATAGAGCGCATGCAGGATATCACAGCCTCAGCAACTACCAGCCGGTAAAGTCAAGAATCCTGCTTCGCCCACTAGTACCGAGCACCTAATAAATTTGGAATGCTAATATTCCGGAATCCAGAAACAGAGTTGAACACTATGTGGCCAGATCGCACACTGCTTGACCTAATCGGCATCGAACTACCAATCATTCAAGCTCCTATGGCAGGCGCCAACGGCTCAGCCATGGCGATGGCGGTCTGTGAGGCAGGGGGACTTGGATCGTTACCCTGTGCCATGCTTGATCCGGACAAAGTACGCGCAGAGATCGGGATCATAAAGCGCAAAACAAAACCCCTACATGTCAACTTCTTTTGCCATACACCACCTCGGCCTGACCCTGCTCGCGATGCAGCTTGGCGGGAGAGGTTAGCGGAGTATTACACCGAATTGGGCGTTGAGGCCCCGGAATTTTCTGCAATCATCAAACGCACACCGTTTAATGAGGTAATGTGTGAAATCGTTGAAGAACAAAAGCCGGAAGTTGTGAGTTTTCACTTCGGGCTTCCCAAGCCGGTGCTGCTCGACCGTGTGAAGGCATCCGGTTGTGTTGTACTCAGTTCCGCAACCACGGTGGAAGAGGCGCAATGGCTCGAAGAGCATGGCTGCGATGCGATTATTGCCCAGGGCTATGAAGCAGGTGGGCATCGCGGTATGTTTCTATCGGACAATATCACCACACAGCTCGGTACTTTTGCTCTGGTGCCACAAGTCGTGGACGCCGTGCAGGTGCCGGTCATTGCTGCCGGTGGCATTGCAGATGGCCGGGGTATTGCAGCGGCTTTTGCTCTCGGTGCTGCAGGCGTTTCGATCGGTACCGCTTATTTGCACACACCCGAGTCGTTGATCACCAACCTACATAGGGCAGCACTACAGTCTTCGGGCAATAATGAAACTGCGTTGACTAATATCTTTTCGGGTAGGCCCGCGCGCGGGCTTGTGAACCGGGTTATGCGCGAGATCGGACCGATGTCGAATTCGGCACCCGAGTTTCCGACAGCTGGTAACGCGCTCGCACCTTTGAAAGAGAAAGCGGAGGCAGAAGGTAGAAGCGATTTCTCTGCCATGTGGTCGGGACAAGCGGCAAATCTCGGCCGAAAGATGGGTGCCGGTGAACTGACCCGGCACCTTGCCAAGGATGCAATGAAGCGGCTTGGCTCCCTGAGTGTTACAGGATAAGGTCGAAAAGTCCAATCGGCAGGATTCAAAGTGGAGTAAACATCAATGTTACAAGATTATCAAACAGCGCTGGTTACCGGTGCTTCAAGCGGTATTGGTGCCGCGACTGTTACGAAGTTGTGTGAACGTGGTCTAGAGGTGCATGCAGTTGCCCGCCGCAGTGAGCGTCTGGCCACACTAGCGGAGAGCACAGGGTGTCGTGTACACACGCTCGATGTACGTGACACCGATGCGGTTTATGCAACGTTCGGTGATTTAAAGATCGACGTGCTTGTCAATAATGCCGGTCTGGGGCGTGGTTTCGATACCCTTGCCCAAGCGAGCCGGGAGGACATCGAACGGACCATCGATACCAACGTTACAGCACTGCTTCACATCACTCGTGCGGTTCTGCCCGGAATGCTCGAACGGCGCCGTGGTCATATCGTGCAGCTGAGCTCCATTGCCGCGCTGTATCCGTTACTTTCTGCATTGTACGGTGCCAGCAAAGGAGCCATTCATTTGCTCAGTCAGAATCTGCGGATGGAATTACAAGGCAGCCGGGTGCGACATACCGAAATCTGTCCGGGACGTGTCAAAACGGAGTTCTTCGCCACTGCGATAGATGACAGCGAACGTCAGCAATCCATGCTCGAGGGATTCGAACTGCTCGAAGGGGGGGACGTTGCGGATGCGATCCTCTACGCACTGGACACACCCTGGCGGGTAAATATCAGCACCATTGAAATGACACCGACCGAGCAGGCGCCTGGCGGCATTGTCATCGAGCCCACAAGTTAGTTGGATGACGGGACAGATCCAATAATCTGTCCACCTCTAGGAGCGGCGCTCTCGTTTGTGATTCCCTAAAGGCCGGATACGGTTGGGGAGTCGATTCGCCCATGAAGTACTTCCCCTGAAAAACCCTTTGACATCAGGGACGAAGTAAGTTATCAATTAGAATATATAGTTGATGTAAAAGATCAGAGATAATTTGGAAGTACTTCAATTAACTCCAAAATTAGTCACTGAAACTGCCAGGCAGTCTGGACAAACGGCGATACATGCCGAAAAGCAAACCCTGGCGAAGTTTTTGGTAACCCCCCGGGAGGCTAAACGGCTTTTACAGTCAAAAACGTTAAAGCGTCTCACCAAGCGCAAGGCGGAATCTGGTCTAGAAAGGACAACTTATTACGACACGCCTCGTTTTCTACTTAAAAAGAAGGGCATCACCCTCCGTGTTGGTCAGATAGGCAAGCAAAGAGTACAAACCGTTAACACCGACCGTGACTTTGCCAATGGGACTTCGTCGCATTGGGAGATCTCAAAAACTCTGCAATGTGATGCTCCTGAACTTGGCATGGTTCGGCAAGTTCTGGCTCGAGGTTCTGTTTCAGGTAGTGCCCTTAAACGGCTGAGGCCCGTGTTTTCAACCCAAATCCACCGGACACGACTGACTCTGGAGTTTGGCCGTAACAAGCTCAGTCTTGTCTATGACAACGGGGACATCGTCCATTCCAAGTCTGGAAAAGTAATTGAGACTATCTCAGAAATTGAGTTTGAACTTAAATCTGGAAGCGCGCAGGAAATGTTCAAATTGCTGTGTATTTTGAACGAAAAATGTACGTGGCAGCAGATTGGTATGACTAAAGCAGAGAGGGGATATGCTGCGATCAGTCGCGCGCATGCATTTCGCCCGCGCAAGCATAAAGAATTTATCACCAGTCCCAGCTCGGATGTGTTCAGTGTTATGCAAGGTGCTATGTCAAGTGCACTAGCGCACTTCTTTGCCAATAATCCTAATCTGTTGTCGGACAAACCGGAAGCCATCCACCAGACACGGGTTGCCGTCCGCCGTATGCGGGCCATTCTACATTCCTGCAAATCCATAGTGAGTTACATGGACCGAAAAGCCCTTAACGGGGAACTACGTTGGCTTCAAACCAAGTTAGGCGAATGTCGGGACTGGCATGTGCTTCGACATGATACCTTGCCAAAAATGAAAGAAATTACACCGCTATACCGCACTGAGCTTGATGAGTTGGCGAGGAAAACGCATACCAAACTATTGCCACAGTCGTTAGATGTATACAACAGCCGGCGTGCCCAACGCCTGATTCTGCATATCCAGCACTGGCTCGCGACTCTCCCGGCAAGGGGTGGGCCACCAGCCGCCGATGTGGGGCGCAACGCGCTGAAGACGAACGTTCGTCGCTTACGCAGACTCGGGCGCTTGACTGTGCACAAACCTATAGCAGAAATTCACGCTATACGGATCAAGTCCAAGAAAATCCGCTACACACTAGAGATTCTGCCTGCAAGCGGGTATGAAGACAGCGAGGCGCTCAAATCGCTTACAGCTCTGCAGAAAAAACTGGGAGACCTGAACGACATCGCCAAATGTTTAGAGCTGTCCAGTACCGCAAGAGGATCTGAATTATCACTTGAAGCACGAGAACAAATCAGAGTGTGGGCAGAAACCCAAATGTACAAACTCATCGCACCCGCTAGGGTTCACTACAACGCGGTTCTACGCTGGAATCCAGAAATCGGCTGAATCCCAAGGTTTTTGTTCGATTGCACCCCGTGCAGACGGGACGGTGATTGGCAACGCTCTGAAAATGTTGTCGTCTAATTTCTCAGACGGAGTATGATTGTGATGATCTGGCTCCATGTCGAAATCCTAAGATCGTCATATCGCGGCACCACCAGCTCCACGATATGAGATAGGCAGGGGAGATGACAATGAATATTAACCCTCTAGCATTAATTAAGAAATTGCTATGGCTCCCATTTCTTTTCGCCATTACCGTTTTCGGAGATCAGACCGACAAGCGCTTGGACCAATTGTTCATAACCCTGCAAAACAATGACGATGCCGTCGTGCAAAATGAGACCATACACTCCATCTGGGAAATCTGGTACGAAAGCGGCCGTGAAGATATCGATAGGCTAATGGCGGAAGGGGAAAAAGCAGCGCAGTCCGGTCAACTGGAGAGGGCGGAGCAAGTTTTCACATCGGTGATCAAAAATGCGCCCGAATTCTCTGAGGGTTGGAACCGGCGTGCGACTGTGCGCTACTACAGAAATGACTACGCCGGATCGCTTGAAGATATCCAGCAAACCCTAGAGCTCGAACCCAGACACTTTGGTGCACTCTGGGGCAAGGGCATGATTCTCGCCGCGCAGAATAATTTCACCGGAGCGATACGAGCGTTCGAGCGGATGTTAAAAATCGCACCTTATTCTGAAGACACGATGCGCCGCATCGAAGCGCTAAAAAAAGAAATGGAAGAAGAGTCAATCTGACCAATAAACCGGACGTGCAGCGGCATCGCCCAGCATAAGACACCAAGGAGCAACTCTAGAATGCGCCATAATGCCATGAAAGCGAAGTTCGCGAGAGGCGAACCAGCATTCGGATGTTCTGTCATGATGCCGTCACCTCAAATAGTGGAGATGATCGGTTACGTCGGTTTCGATTGGGTACTTATCGACATGGAGCACGGCGCGATCGATTTAGAGTCAGTTGAGCTAATGGTCATGGCCGCTGAAGCATCTGGGATCACACCGATAGTTCGACCGTCGAACAACTCAAGCACCAACATCACCGCGGTAATGGATCGGGGCGCTGGGGGTGTTCAAGTTCCCCATATCAATACAGTTGAAGATGCTCGACGAGCAGTAGACGCTGTGAAATTCGGCCCGGGAAATCATCGCGGCATCGCCAGCGGTACCCGACCTAATCGGTACGGTCTGGTGGAATCGATGTCGGACTTTGTCGAACAGAGCAATTCCGAATCACTCGTGTGCATCCAGCTTGAACATAGTAGCGCTATCGATAACGTAGATGCACTGCTCGACGTCGAAGGTGTTGATGTGTTTTTCATCGGTCCGTCAGACTTATCTCAATCTATGGGTTATCCAGGTGATCCAACAGCTGGACCGGTGAAGGACGCAATTGAGCAAACCTTGAAGAAGATAGTGGCGGCTGGTCAAACTCCAGGGATGCCCTCAACCAGTGACAACATCGATGGTCTGCTGAGCAAAGGTGTGCGCTATACATACACACACGTGCCGAAGCTGTTAAAAGCGGGTGCAAAGAAATACTTCCAAAATACTGATACCGTCATTCCGGTCGAACGCCGGTAGGATCGGCGCCCTCGCCGCGATTCTATGAGCGCAGGTGATCTGGCGCAGTAATAGCGTCGATAGTTGATGGGATGATTGGTCTATCGTTGGTAGAACTCTATCTTTGAGCCACTAATTCGTAGATAGGTACCCTAAACTGACTATTGCACTGCTTTGAAGACGTATCGGACTTCTGGTGCGACAAACACAAACTGATCGCCCTCCACGTTGTACTTAGCGTTGACCACGTACGGTTCATTTGTTTTAGGGTCTGTGCCAGATACCACCATCACGTCGTCGATAATGCGGTAGTTCTCCACCCAAGACTCTGTCTCCCCATCTTTATGTACCGCCATGGTAGACACTTTACTGTTAGTGGCAAAGGTCACTACCAAATCAGCGTACTCTGGGTATATGTCAGTGTTGTCACTGACCAAACTCACCATGCGCCAGGTGCTGCCGACAAAGGGATTGTCTCCCGGGTCCTGATACGCGGTTTTGGGGTCGCTGGTGATCTGGGCTTTGGCGCGTGCTTGTTCCTCTTTTTCTGCTTGTTCCTCAGCCCGTTTTTTATCCCTGTCATCACCCGTTAGATAACCCAACCCCCCGCCGGCGATGGCACCGATTGCCATATCTGAGAAGTTGCCGCCAATAAGACCACCCGCTACCGCGCCAATACCGGCGCCCCATAAAGTTCGTTTCTTTTTCTCTGCATGAACCGGGTTTGCACTTAGCGCGGCTATCAACAGCACACTTAAAACAATATTTGTTCTTTTTGTCATCAGCTTAGTCCTGTTTCAATAAAAAGTGTTCATTAGGGATCCAAGATTCAATTAAGTTGATCAAACTTTATGATCGCACTGATACTAGGCGAGAGATATCCCCGATGACAAGCCACTCCGCCAATTAAGAGCTCAGCCGGTGATGAAGATTGTGGAAATCCACTTAGGTGTTCAAATTATACTGAAGTACTACTTTTAGACTCTCACCTGATCGTGAAACATCGCTAACATTTCAGCCTCAAGGTGGCGCACCTCCTTACGCATACGTTCCGTACTTTCTTCACTCGCTTCCACTTCATTCAAACAATCCCAAAGACTGGCGAACCGGCTGCAAATATCATTGAAGGCTGTGTTGGTTTTAGATAGACCCAGAATGGCCTCGCGCCGCTCCGGATGTCTTTCGGCAAAACTGTGTACATGTGCGGTCATGCGGTTTACCTCATCGTCTTAGTCAAAGATGCAGCTGCACGATCCCCTGCCTGCTTTAAATCTAATCATAATTTGCAATCGTGGGGCCATATTGACCTTGATCAAGAACAAGCAAAGGGAAAGCTTAAGTCAAAGCCGCCTCCTGGTTGTTCTTATACATATTACATAGAGTTTGGGAAAGTGAGACGTGACCCCAGGTCCAGTCAGAAGTGATAAAATCGATGGTAATAGCTCTATACTTCGGATAACCCACCAACCTCGGCTGGGGCTTTCGAAGAGAAGCGAGTTCAACTCGGGATAGATTGCTGAGAAGAGTGAATGGACTTTTTCGAACGCCTGGCCATCGTCAAATGGATGCTGCAAAGACAAGGGCGCATCTCCTACGCTGCGCTCAAGCGTGAGTTTGGTCTGGATGACGGCAGCTTAAACGATCTCCGCTATGAACTGATTATTGGCCAAAAGCTTGCCGCCGACGAAGGTGGTGAGGTGTTGGTCTGGACAGGCGGAGAGGGATTTAAGAGCGAAACGCCTGAGCACTCCGGTGTGACCGCGGAGCTTGTTCCTATCAAAGCAAACCCGTCTGAAACCGGCAAGGTCGTATCAATCGTTCAACCTGACTTCCCAGGTGAAATTATTTCTACTGATACTTTCACACCTTCTTCGTCAGATGCCGAAGCCGAAAGGCGTCAACTGACAGTGATGTTCTGTGATCTTGTGGGCTCGACCGCGCTTTCGACCAAACTGGACCCGGAGGACCTGCGTGAACTGATCACCGCCTTCCAAGATCGCTGCCGCCAAGCCATTGAGCACTATCAAGGCTTCATTGCCCGTTACATGGGGGATGGGATGCTGGTGTACTTTGGCTATCCCCAAGCCCATGAGGATGATGCCGAACGTGCGGTCCGGGCGGCGCTTGATATTGTGCGGTCGATACCTGAGCTCAACGACGAGAAGGGCATTTTGCACGGCACAGAATTTGCGGTACGGGTAGGGGTAGCGACCGGCCCGGTCGTGGTGGGTGACATTGTCGGTGAGGGTGCGGCCGAAGAGGCTGCGGTGATTGGGGAAACCCCCAACTTGGCCGCGCGGTTACAAGGTGTGGCACATTCTAATCAAGTCGTCGTGGCCGAGATGACCCGGCAACTTCTGGGAGCGTTGTTTGAGTATGAGGACCTGGGCACGCGTGAAATCAAGGGTATCGAACGGCCAGTACAAGTTTGGCGGGTAGTGCGCGAAGGTGATACCGACAGTCGTTATGAGGCTAAGCGGATTGGAGGTCGGTTGCCCCTCGTTGGACGACAGGAGGAGCTCGGACTGTTAATACGTTCGTGGGAAACGGCCAAGCAGGGACACGGTCAAGTGGTTCTGATTCAGGGTGAGGCGGGGATCGGGAAATCAAGGCTTCTCGAGGCTTTGCGAGAGCACGTAGTCGGGGACGACCATCTTTGGGCAGCAGCCCGATGTTCGCCATATCACGCCAATAGTACCCTGTATCCGGTCATAGAGCATTTGAAGCGTGCCATGGGATTGACAGCAGAGGACAGTGCCGACGTAGAGATCGAGAAGCTGGAAGCTTCGCTTAGGGAGCAAAGCTTGCCGCTGGAAGAGGTGATTCCGCTTTATGCCGAGTTGCTTTCGCTGCCATTGCCGGAAGGACGCTATGAGTCGCTAAATCTTAATGCGAAGCAGAAGCGTGAAGCGACCCTGGATGCGCTGGCGAGCTGGTTGTTGGAAATGGCCGAACGAACACCTGTACTGCAAATTTGGGAAGATCTGCATTGGGCGGATCCAACGACGCTCGAGCTGTTGGGACTTTACATCGAGCAATCTCCCACGGTTTCCATGCTGAACGTGTTGACTTATCGACCGGAGTTTGTGCCCCCTTGGACGATGCACTCACACATGACGCCCATTACCCTTAACCGGCTGGAGCGGCCTGAGGTGGAAGCGCTCATCGGGCATCAAGCGAGCGGTAAATCGGTGCCTTCAGAGGTCATTGATCACATTGTAGCGAAGGCCGATGGTGTACCTTTATATGTGGAGGAACTCACCAAGACTATCCTCGAATCGGATTACCTTGAGGAGGAACTAGACCGTTACACGCTGGCGGGGTCGCTGTCTGAGCTGGCCATACCGGCGACACTGCAAGATTCTCTGATGGCCCGTCTGGACCGGTTGCCAACACTAAGGGAAATCGCGCAGCTGGGTTCGGTTCTCGGACGAGAGTTTGCTTACCAGATGTTGTGCTTCTTGACTCCACAAGAAGAGTCGGTGGTGCAAGACGGGCTTGGGCAGCTTGTCGAAGACGAGTTGTTGTATCAAAGGGGAAGACCGCCCCGCTCGAAGTACATTTTCAAGCACGCGCTTATTCAAGATGCAGCCTATCAGTCGTTACTCAAAAAGACACGTCAGCAGTACCACCACCAGGTAGCCCGGTTAATGGAAGAACGATTCCCCGAGACAGTTGCGGCGCATCCAGAACTCGTCGCACACCACTATCAAGAAGCGGGTATGACAAGGCAGGCGGTAGACTATTGGTATTTAGCCGGTGAACGTGCGCGCTCACGTTCCGCGAATCAAGAGGCTATGGCCCACCTCGGCAAAGGCATCTCGCTCACTAGTGAGTTGACGGATGAGCGGGAGCAGGCCCGGTGCGAGCTCAAGCTGCAATTTTCGTTAGGGGGTGTCTACCTGCAAATGATGGGACACAGTGCACCGGAAGTGGAAGTTGCATTCGCTCGAGCACGAGAGCTCTGTGACCGGGTCGGTGACGCGCCCGAACTGGTACCGACATTGTTCGGTCTTTGGCGAACATATGTTGTGCAGATGACGGACAGTGAAAAGCCCAAGGAACTTGCCGCACAATTACTGCATTTGGCAGAGGAGGACGAGGGTGCCGTTTCCCGTGTTGTCTCCCACTACGCGGTAGGATTTACAGACTACATGAAAAGCCAATTTACTAGCGCGCGCGAGCATCTGCAGGAAAGCATAAGGCTCTATTCCTCCGACGATCGCGACACCGCTGCGGTATATCGGTTTGGACAGGACCCGGGTGCCGCCTGCTGTTGTTACCTGGCGCTTGTAGAATGGGCGCTCGGCTATCCGGGTAACGCCCTCGGACATGCACAAGACGGTGTAGCGTTGGCGCGACGTCTCGATGATCCGTTTAGCGTGACCTTTTCACTCGTTGTCACTTCGTTTCTCGATCAGTTTCGGGATGATCGGGCGGCAACTTTAGACAAAGCAAACGAAGCAGTAAGCTTGGCAGAGAAAAAGGGATTTCCATATTGGGACAGCATGGGGAAGGTTATGCAGGCGTGGGCGGAGGCAGTCAACAATCCATCTGGAACTTTGATTCGTAGTTTCAGAAATCGAATAGAACATCATCGCACCCTCGGCACGGAACTGTTCATACCCTATTTTCTAACTTTGTTGGGGGATTTAGCGTTGCAAGCAAACCAGCTCGATGAGTGTGCCGGGGCTTTGGACGAGGCGGAGGACTTGTTGAACCGGACGGGCGAAAGCTGGTACGAACCGGAAACGCTTCGGTTAAAAGGTGCGTTCTTTATGGCACAGCGCAACACTACCGAGGCAGAAGTGTATTTTGAAAGGGCTCGAACCATCGCTCAGCAGGCAAAGGCGAAGTCATTGGAGCTTCGAGCCACCCTCAGCCTAGCCCGCCTGTGGCAAGAGCAGGGTAAGGTCGAACAAGCTCACAACATACTCAACGGAATCTACGGTTGGTTTAAGGAAGGATTCGATGAGCCGGATCTTAAAGGGGCAAAGACCTTGCTTGAGGAACTCAACTCATCAACAGGTGCATTGGCCGGTTAGCGCTGCCGTCATTCCAACACCGCTTCAGGTGCCGTCTGATAAGCGTCATTCCCGCATGTTGTTAGCCGGAATCCAGTTGAGTAACGAGCGAGGCGTTGTTTTAAATGGATTCCGGTTCTGCGCCCGCTGCGCGGCGCTTCGGCCGGAATGACGAAGAGGGAGGCCGATGGGATAAAGTATGCGTAAACCGCTATAACAGAGTTTCTCCAACAAACGCACCGGGCGCAGTGATCTGATTGATGCGGTCTACTAACTCCTGAGTCAGAGTAGTAGAGGCAGACAATAAGTTTTCATCAATTCGAGAGGATTTTCGAGTGCCAGGAATCGGAAAAATGTCCTCGCCTTGACTGAGTAACCAAGCAAGTGCCAATTGTGCTGGTGTCAACTTGAGTTCACTAGCGATCTTGGTCACTTTTTCAAAGCGCTTCTTATTGGCTTCGAAGTTGTCACCACTGAGCTTGGGATTACTCTGTCGAAAATCAGATTCATCGAGTTTTGTGACGGTGCCAGTCAGGAATCCGCTACCCAAAGGAGACCAAGCAACCAATGCAATGCCCAGATCCCTCAGTGTAGGCAGTAGCTCCGTTTCAACTTCGCGCCGCCATAGGGAATACTCATACTGGACGGCGTTGATTGGGTGTACAGAATGAGCCCGGCGGACTTGCTCCGCTGTCACATTACTAAGACCCAAATAGCGTACCTTCCCGGCGTCGACTGCATCCGCCATAGCAGAGATGGTTTCTTCAATCTCGATTTCGGGATCGGGATAGTGCAGATACCACAAATCAACCTGATTGAGATTTAACCGTCGTAGACTGGCATCCAGGGCAGTTTTCGCGTATTCAGGGCTTGCATTTACTCTTAGTGAAAAGCCCCAGCCTGTGTTGATCTCTCGCGCTGACAGACCTTCTTCAAAAACCAGACCAAACTTGGTTGCAATAAAAGGCCGCTCACCACGATGTTCAAGGGCTTTGGCAATAAGTACTTCGTTGTGGCCATTTCCGTATGCATCAGCGCTATCTATCATGAGGCCTAAATCCATCGCGCGGGAGAGGGTATCCACAGCAGTGATATCGTCGGACGTTCCGTAGTAGCCCTCGAGCACCATGGCGCCGTAGCCAATGCGTGGAATACTGGGTCCATTGGTTCCAAGTTGTGCCTTTAACATGTTTCGAATCTCTTAATTAAGTAATGGTTGAATCTGTCGTTCCCAATTGGTGCCTTTGCATTATATTACGGCAACCTAGTGTTTGAGGCCCAGTTCATTCTGTTCGACCCGTTCCCATCGTGTGAATACGGTGAACTTGCTTAACAATCTTTCCAGGGTTAGTTGGGATATGATGGCAAGGGTTGAACGCATTGAAATACCCTGCGAACTAAAATATCTGGGAGATACTCGCCATGAAGAGTAGAAGATTTATTCAATGTGATGTATTCAGTCCCACGCCCACCCAGGGTAACGGTCTGGCTGTTGTAGTCGATGCTGTGGGGTTGTCCGATACACAAATGCAGGTGTTTGCCGCTTGGACTAATCTAGCGGAGACGACTTTTTTATTGCCCCCTGACGACTCTTCGGCAGACTACAAGGTGCGTATATTTACTCCTTCCCGGGAGATGCTATTCGCCGGTCATCCTACCCTGGGTAGCTGCGCTGCTTGGCTCCATGCCAACGGCGTCCCGAAACAAGCAGGGGTTGTTCGACAGGAGTGTGGGGTAGGCATTGTTGAGATCGATATCCGCGACGAAAGATTTGCTTTTGCAGCACCGCCAACCAAGATAGAACCAATGTCGGTCCAAGATTTACATGCGATTTTGGATGCGCTCGAAATATCTTCAGATATAGTGGTGCACACAGCACAGCTCGACAACGGGCCGCTCTGGCAAGTGTTACAACTGGAGAGTGCAGAGCAAGTGCTGGCAGTAGATTCTTCGTTGGTCAAATGGCCATCGTTTCAATCGATTGGTCTGATTGGTGCGCACTTGCCCGGTTCGGAATGTGACTATGAAGTACGCATGCTGGCACCCTCGAGCGGTATGAGCGAAGACCCGATTACAGGATCACTCAACGCAGCTATCGCACACTGGATGCGACAAGGAGGGAGGCTTAACCAACCGATTATGGTCGCTCAGGGTACGAAAATAAATCGACAGGGTCGTGTATCGATTCGACCTGACTATGAAGGCAATAAGATTTGGATTGGCGGCGATACGCACATTGTTATCGATGGCATGATGGCATTGTAATTAGTTGAGTCATAGATTTAATTTCGGTTGACTTCAGATATTGAGAGACGAATTCGCTACAATAGATGACCGTGATCACCGGGAGGTAAGTCCGTGAGTAAAAAAAACGAAGACCTGAAAACCTTGTCACCTAAGGAAGCCTATGAGTTACTGGAAAAGAAGGACAACGAGGG
>JASJAT010000112.1 GCA_030066885.1 Arenicellales bacterium
GGCGTTAGCGCCGTGGCGATCCAGGAAGACAACTCCCGGATTGCACTGCGCGATATGCCCCAATTTTGTGTTATCCCGTCAGTCATAGAAATTTCTGCCGGCGTGAAACTTCCGCATTAACAGCGGAGAGACACGGTAACGATCTTCACCATAAAATCGATGCAGATGGTGTAGTACGGTAACCACATGATCGATACCGATACGATCGGCCCAGGCCAAAGGACCGATCGGATAGCCTGTGCCGTAGCGCATCGCTGTATCTACCGCTTCCATATCACAGACGCCCTGATTGACCGTGTCCGATCCTTCATTAGCCAGCATACAAACGGTACGCATGACTACCATACCTGGGACGTCGTCTACAACAGACACTGTTTTACCTAGAGCTTGAAACAAGCCGGCGGCCTGATTTAAAGCTCTCGGGGTACTTTGATCCGCTCGGGTTAGCGCCACTCGTTCGCAGTCTATGTAATCCAGCGCCAAATCAAACAACACGAGCTCGTCACAGCGCTCAACTAACAATCGCTCTGTAGCAGATCTGCCGTCGGTCAACGCGACAACAACGTCGTCGATCTGTAACCGACCCTCCCCTTCAATGTGATCAACCTCAATGTCCGCGTCACGGATCATATCGACTAGCGTACCCGCAACACCCAGCTCACCACAGACGCGGACTTTAGATGGGTGTTGTTGCGGTTCAAGGCTCTGCGGCGGCTCTTGAGTTGCTTGATCCGAGTAATCATAAAAACCGCGACCGGTTTTTCGACCGAGCAACCCAGCATCGACTAACTCCTTTTGAACCAGGCTCGGTTTGAAACGGGGGTCTTCGAAATAGGCTCGGTACATGGAGTTCGTCACCGCGTAATTCACATCGTGTCCGACCAGATCCATCAGTTGTAGCGGTCCCATTTTGAATCCGCCACTTTCACGCATGATTGCGTCCACTGTTGGGACTGTGCACGCTTGTTCCTGCAGTAAACGCAGTGCTTCTCCGTAGAAAGGTCTGGCCACCCGATTAACAATAAAACCCGGGGTAGATTTGGTCTGTACGCAGTGCTTTCCCCAGCTGGAAGCAAGTTGTGTGACTCTTTGCACAACCTCGGATATGGTTGCATGCCCTCTGACGACTTCTACCAGCTTCATAACCGGTGCAGGATTAAAAAAGTGCAACCCAACCATGCGACTAGGATCCTTGAGAGACGCCGCGAGTTCGGTGATAGACAAAGAAGAAGTATTTGAAGCGAAGACGGTGTAGGTCGAACAAATCGCCTCCAGTTGTCCAAACAAAGCACGCTTGATTTCAAGGTCTTCAACAATCGCTTCGACTACGAGATCGACCGTTGCCAGGTCTTTTAGCGTCTCCGTTGGTTGTATCCTACCGATAATTTGGTCCCGTTCATCTTCGCTCAAGCGGCCTCGTTCTATCCGCCTATTCAAGTTGAGTTTAATCGATTCAATGGCGCGACCGGGGGCATTCGTCTCTTGGTCATACATCACCACAGGGTGACCCGCACTCGCTGCAACCTGAGCAATACCAGCGCCCATTGTCCCCGCGCCAACGATTGCAACCTTCTCTTTTTCGTGTTCCATAAACATTAAACCGGAGACAGTATACTTTTTAAAACATCTGTTTGTTCTTCAAGCATTCAATTCTAAGATCGCTAGTACTCCCAAGCTGCGTTAAAAAGTATACTGTCCCCGGTCTTATGACCGCCCTTGCAGAAAGGGGGCAACCTGCTCCAGCAGTTCTTCAAAACAACTGTCGACACTGCGTTCTGTAGTGTTCAAAACATAGTGCGCTGCCTGGTACTCTTTTTCTCTCTCAGTAAGAATACGTTTTAAATCGTCCATGGCTGCTTCTGTATTGCCTTGCATGGGTCGCATATCACCTTGAGCTATCACCCGTTGCATATGCTCCTCAGGCTTTGCTTTGAGCCAGATCGTATAGTAGTGGTGCAAAAGCTCGTTATAGGTATCAGCCTGAGTCACTAGGCTGCCCCCCGCCTCTACGATCGCTTTAGGAAAATGCTCCAGCACATAATTCAACGCTTCATACTCTGACCGGCGATAAGCCTTTTGCCCACCGAGGGCAAATAGCTCTCCTACATTCATGCCCGAGATTTTCTCGACGACGTCGACCAGATCTATAAAAGGAATCCCCGTAAGGCGCCCGAGCTTGCCTCCCAACTCACTTTTTCCCGCACCTCGCAGTCCTATCAAAGCTATCCCATGCGAAGCTGTTTGCGACCTCAATTGCTCTTTTAGTAGCAAATAAGCCTGCTCCTGTTGCGCAGGTCCCATATTCTCGATCATCTTAAACAGGGAAGAATGCTCCCGGTTGTCATATCCCGGCAAAAGCTCCTGCACTCCGACATCCATCGCTTGGGCTATTCGCCAAAGAAGCGCCACCGAAATATTGGCTTTCCCAGTTTCGACTTGAGACAAGTAGCGTTCGGACACCCCGGAATGGGCAGAGAGCAACTTGCGTGTCATCCCGCGTCTTGCACGGATCGCCTTCACACGATCGGCGATACTGGCAATATAATCTTCGAATTCTTGCTGTCCGGTGAAGCGACCTGCTTTGTTGAACTTATGTTGCGGACTGGGCAAAGGCGCACTCATGAGCCGGCCACAACCTCCTGCCCAGATCCCAAGACCGCTGCACACTCTCGCATATAGTTATTCACATTTTCCCGCTGCTTTTCCGGGATGGCGATGGATTGCATGGTCGATTTCCTTACCATTGAGCAAATGAACCGAGACTCAAAGCTGGTTTCTCCCCCGTTGCGCTTGCCGATGACTTTGAAAGTCAACGAAGACCGACCCATTTTTTCGACCAACACACACATTTCTAGTTCGTCGTAAGGCACTAGCGGAGTTTTGATATCCATATCTATTTTTACGAAAGGCGTGCCCATATCCAGTTCTGTATTCATTCGAAACCAATCCAGTTTCATGACGTTGCAGAACCAACCTTCAATTGCTTCCATGGCATAGTCCACAAATCGCACTGTGTATACGATTTGCGCCGCGTCGGTTTCACTCCATAACGGAATGCGTCTATGGACATATGGCACGCTTTGTATTTTCATTGCCTGATAATCTGAATTGCGTTCATTGCTTACTCCAACTCTTGAGGTAGGAGCGGTGCCTTCGCCGCGATTCGTAATCGGCGCGAGGCGCGCCTCCTACAAGGAGCACACGCTGGCGATCGTTTCCGTACGACGTCCACATGGACTAGAGCTTCACGTATTCAAAATCACCCGGTTTTTGATCTACGCCCACTTTTGGCGGTGCTATCCATGACGCGAACTTACCCGGCTCTGTAACTGGGTGCATTAAATCCACCAGGAACTTTAGATCCGATTCGGTTGGCAACCACTCGTATTTCCGGCTTTCCCAGGTTTCCGAGTCCATGACTTCGCCCTCGGTCGAGACATTAAGATCGGCAAATTCACCTATGCGTCTGTTAAACGCCTTATGTGGTTGCTTGACTCGAAAATCGATGCCCGCCTTCTCAATAACCCTATTCCAACGGTCGATACCGCGTTGACAATCATTGATATAGTCATCAAGTAAACGTGCATTGATTGCGCTCAGGGCGGGAACTTCTTCTTCGATGAAGGCATTGTTTTTATAGCGCACAACAGAATAAGTATCATTTGTCAGTTGATGATCATCTTCTAGGTCGATTTCGTGAAACCGACCCTTCAGACCGGCGTTAAATGCGTTGGCGGCATTGGTGGAAACTTCAGCACCGAACAAATCTCGAGACACCGACATGTGGAAATTCGCTTTACGCTGAATGGTAGGCAAATCGATTACACCCAAGGCGCGCACTGCTTCCACGTCGTACGGATCGGTAATGCCCGCTTCATTCATCATCTGACAGGTTTTTTCAACTGTGCGGCCGACACCAGTTTGACCCGTAAACATGTGAAATGATTCTTCCATTAACATAAAACGGCATGTCCTGGACAAGGGGTCGAACCCGGATTGGGCAAGAGATTCCAGTTGCATCTTGCCATCGCGGTCGGTGAACTGGGTAAACATGAAGAAAGACAACCAGTCCGGCGTTTTTTCGTTAAACGCGCCGAGAATACGAGGTTTGTCCGCATTCCCAGACCGGCGCCTCAGCAATTCCTCAGCTTCCTCGCGTCCATCTCTACCAAAGTACTTTTGTAGTAAATAGACCATAGCCCACAGGTGACGACCCTCTTCTACGTTCACTTGAAACAAGTTCCTCATGTCGTATAAGGAAGGTGCGGTTTTACCCAGGTAGCGCTGCTGTTCCACCGAAGCGGGCTCCGTATCACCCTGAATAACAACCAGGCGACGCAGCATAGCGCGATACTCTCCTGGGACTTCTTGCCAAGCAGGCTCACCTTTGTGCTTGCCAAAGGCGATCTTTCTATTCTCATCTCTAGGTGCAAGCAATATGCCCCAGCGATACTCGGGCATTCTCACATAACCAAATTTCGCCCAGCCTGCTTTGTCTACTCCAACTGCAGTACGCAAGTAAACTTCTTTGGCTTGAAAACCTTCCGGTCCCATTTCTTTCCACCAGTCCAAGAAATTTGGTTGCCACTTTTCCAACGCGCGCTTTAGGGCGCGGTCCGAATTGAGGTCAACGTTGTTGGGAATCAATTCTGAATAGTCGACCTCGAATGTGGTTTGACCTGTCATGGATTCGGTTGTGGTACTCATCATGTTTACTCCAATTAAAGTTCTAAGTCGCGAACGATCCTAAACCCGCTCAGGGTTGTATTTGGGTCGTATGCCACTGCCATAAAGTTGTAACGCCCCTTCTTCGCTCACGGCGTTGGGTCGTTGAAAAATCCAGTTTTGCCACGCGCTCAGGCGCCCGAAGATCTTCGTTTCCATAGTTTCAGGCCCGGCAAACCGTAAGTTGGCTTCTAAACCGGTTAACGAATCCGCCGAAAAGCTCGATCGTTCTTCCAGCAACAATCGAATTTCGTCATCCCAATCGATATCATCCGGGGCATATGTAATTAGACCGGCTGCAAGCGCCTCACCTGCCGACAAATCTTGACCAATTAAATCCTCAGCACGATCTACTGCTTCAGGCTCACCTAAGAAACGTGTCTGCAAACGTGTTATTCCGTTGGCCATCGGCAATGGACCAAAATTAAAGTCGGAGAGCCTCAAGGTTGCATATTCACCCGGCCTGTCTTCGAACTCACCTTCGAGCATATACGCGCGGTCTGCGGCAAAAATTAGTTCTGCGAGGAAGCCGCTGAAACAACTACCGGGCTCAACCAAAGTGAACGTTGTTTTAGAAGTGACGTCCAGCCGTTTTAGCGTTCGCTTCCAGTATAAAATGATCTCCCTGACGAGCCAGTGATCAGAGTTTTCCAACAGTAGCTTTTCAAAAGCCTGGATGCGTTCCGACGTCCCTTCGCTTTTAACCACTAGCGTTCCGATCTCGGTTTCATTCAAGCGCAGGTGAAGTAGTGCGTCATCCAACTCTCGTCCCAAGCGTAAGGGCCAGAATTGATCGCCCAGGGAAATCATTTCTTCGATCGACTTAGGTGATTCTGCATCCGGCCCGATAATGGTTAGTTCAGCCAAACGCTTTGTTCTGTCTAGCACCACGCGCAAAGTTGAATAGTCGACTTCATCGGCTGAGATTTCACGCTGCAAACTGGTGAGTGTTATGCCAGGGGCTTCCGCCGGGCGGTCTGACATTTGCGCAAATTCATTTGCGCGTTCACTCACGGCTTGTTGGAATTGTGAAGTGGGAACCAGCTCATCAACAAGGCGCCATTCGAGTGCACGCTGTCCTTTTATTCCCTCTTCGATGGTACAGAATACATCTGCTAGATCGCGGCGCACTTTACGCTTGTCGACAAGTCGGGTAAGTCCGCCGGTACCGGGCAATACGGCCAACAGGGGCACCTCCGGTAATGACACGGATGCGTTGCCATCATCGACTAAGATGATGTGGTCGGTAGACAACGCCAACTCATAGCCCCCTCCCGCGGCGGTCCCGTTAATGGCCGAGATATAACGTTGCGAAGAATTCTCGCTAGCGTCCTCTATCGCGTTACGGGTTTCATTTGTGAATTTACAAAAATTCACTTTATGCGCATGCGAGGATTGCCCCAACATTTTGATATTGGCGCCGGCGCAAAACACCCTATCCAAACTGGATTGGATTACCACCGCACCGATTTCTGGACGTTCGAAGCGAAGTCGTTGAACGGCATCATACAACTCGATGTCCACACCGAGGTCGTATGAATTAAGCTTGAGCTCGTATCCTTCCGAGAGCCCGGCGTTTAGGTCCACACTCATGGTTAAGTAAGCGACACGATCGGAATAAGAAATCTGCCAGTGCCGATAACGGTCGGGGTGGGTTTGAAAATCAATCATGGTGCTTCGGGTTGCTCCCTGCCAAATTAAATCAAGAAATCGGAAATATATTTCCTAAACCATTAAAGGTCAACAGGAAACGGTATTATATTTCTTTAACGAGTCTGTTGAGATAGCTTCGAATATGCGACAACACCGCGTCGGGTTGGTCTACGTAGGGTGAATGGCTGCAGTCGGGAAGCAGTTCGCATTGAACCGGGGCGTTGACTTGGCGCTGGATAGCTTCAAGCTGCCTCGTCGTGCCGTATTGATCGTGCTCACCTTGGATAACCAGCGTCGGCACTGACACACCGGGCAAGTACTCCTCAATGTTCCAATTGAGAAAATCCTGGTGTAACCAGGCCCCGTTCCATCCCCAAAACGCGTGGTCAACGTTATCGCCATGATAGCGCTGTAACCGGCTGCGCAAGTCCGTCTCAAGATATGCTGTCTTCGCCTTTTCGATGCTAGCGACACAGACAGGTTCATTGAAAACATGCGGCGCCATGAGAATGAGCGCGCGGATCCGAGGATCTCTGACTCCGCCCGTATAGATCAATGCGATAGAAGCCCCGTCACTGTGGCCAACCAAAATTACATTGTCCAGTCCCGCTGCCGCTAAAACTTCGGGCAATTTTTCTAGGCCTTCCTCATGCATGTATTCCACCGACCAGGGGTGTGGTTTTGGATCTGACCGGCCATAACCCTGGCGGCTGTACACAAACACCGGGTGACCACTCGTCTCAGCCAGCCGCTGTGGAAAATCACGCCACATCTCGACACAGCCCAAACCCTCATGCAGCAAGACAAGCGTGGGAAGGTCAGAATCTAGAGAACCAATGAGGCGATATTCCAACCGAACGCCATCAACTTGCAAATACTCTGTCATTGGGGTCAGGTTCGATTGGATTTCACGACCACGACTACGATCGTTACGACTTCCAAAACCAATCGAACCCGACCGCTTTGATACTTTGATTAGTCAGTTTGACGCAACTTGAAACGCTGTATCTTGCCGGTCGCTGTTTTGGGCAGCGTGTCCTTGAACTCGATCCAGCGCGGGTACTTCCACACCTCGATGTTGTCCCTGACAAATTCTTTGAGTTCGTCCTGTAACTGCTCTGTCGCCGGCACATCTTGGTGCAAAACAACAAAGGCTTTCGGTTTGAGATTGCCGTGCTCATCCTGTTGGGGCACAACCGCCGCTTCCAAGACTTTGTCGTGTGCTATCAGTGCCGATTCCACTTCAAAAGGTGACACCCAATTTCCCCCCGATTTAAACATATCATCGGAGCGACCGCAGTAGTGGTAATAGCCTTGTTCGTCCTGGGTGTATTTGTCCCCGGTGTAAGTCCAGGGACCGACGAATGTAGCGACGGATTTAGCTCGTTCGTTCCAGTACCCGTCCGCGGCCGACGGTCCGTTCACAATCAATTCTCCAATTTCGCCGGTCGGAACGTCCTCTCCCTCCGCGTCTACCAGTCTTCCCTCATAGCCCGGGACCATCTTTCCCGAAGTACCATAATGAACATCGTCCGGACTGTTGCTTAAAAAAATATGTAACATTTCGGTCGACCCAACACCGTCCAGAATATCCACTCCAAAGCGTTCCCGCCAGCTGGTGCCTACTTCTTCCGGCAGGGCCTCGCCAGCGGAAATACATTGACGCAACCGAGACGAACCCGTTTCCGGCCTGTTGTTTTTGTCGGCAAGAATTGCAGCGTATAACGTCGGTACCCCAAAGAACATGGTCGGATTGTGTTCATGTAGTACGCGCATAATCGATTGTGGTGTTGGCCGCTCTGCCATCAATACCGAAGTGGCCCCAACCATCAGCGGGAAGAAGTTCGCATTTCCTATGCCATAGGCAAAAAACAACTTGGCCGCGGAAAAGGCTACGTCGTCCTCGCGCATGCCTATTACTTGTTGGCCGTACAGCTTAGATACCCAATAGGGGCTGGACTGCCTGTGCTTGACGCCTTTCGGATTTCCAGTGGAACCGGAAGAACTTAACCAGAAGGCAATGTCGTCACGACTGGTGGAAACAACATCAAAGTTTGCGGAAGCCGACGCCAGCAAATCCGCTAGAAGTGTGTGACCCTGACCGTCTTTCCCAACCACGATGACCTTTTCTAAAGTAGGCAATTCGCTAATTATCGGAATGAAATTGGCCAGTAGTGGTTCACTCACGGCTAATACCTGAGGCCGACCATTGCCTAAGATATATCGATAGTGCTCTGTAGTGAGCAAGGTGTTTATACACATCGGAATGCAACCAGCTTTGATCGCACCCCAGTACAACACAGGGAAGTCGATGGAATCGAGCATTACCATTGCGATGCGTGATTCTTGTCGTAGCCCCAGCGTTTTAAGCATGTTGGCCGCCTGATTAACTCGGCTGGCTAGAGCGCTATAACTATAACTGCCCTCGTCATCGATAAAGGCCAGCTTGTCGCCCCGCCCCTCCCGTAAGTGCCGATCGATGAAATAGGTGGCAGCGTTATATTCGGCGGGTACTTCTTCTGGATTAACTGCCAGGTCGGTTTGGTTCATTCACTCGCTCCTACCCTTGGTTATTGGACCGGGACCCTCGGCGCGTGGCATGGTCACTCTGTTTTAAGGCTACACACATTATGCGTGTTTTAAAACTTGATTCAATATACACCGAGACCCGGTTGGGTTATCGTTACACCTTAGAAATCCCTGGTTAATCACAAGACTTTTGTAGGAGCGGTGCCCTCACCGCGATTTCCTGTTCAAGGAGCAAAAAATGGTTACCTCCATCATTTTAATCAACGCAGAGAGAACTCAGATAAACGAAGTTGCAGAACAGCTGGCCGACATAGGCAGTATCTCCGAAGTGTATTCGGTAAGCGGCCGATATGATTTGATTGCTATCGTTCGAGTTAAAAACAACGATGAGTTGTCAGACCTGGTTACCAATGAGTTGAAAACGGTTGATGGAATAACACACACGGAAACCATGCTTGCTTTTCGCGCCTACTCCCGTCACGACCTAGACGCCATGTTCTCCATCTAGCGTTTATCCAAAGACTTTTTGTCTCGCAAAGGCGCAAAAAACCCGCCAAGAAAGAAATGGCGATACTATCTAAAACAAAGTTCAAAGCTCTGCGAGCTTGGCGTCTTGGCGAGAGTTTCTTCTTATTTTCAGATAACGGAGCCCGGTAGGAGCGGCGCGCTCGCCGCGATTCGTTATACTGTCCCCGGTTTATACAGTGCTGTCCAGGCCGGTACCTCCATATAACCATTTCAAGCTGCTGTACCACTCTTCAGGCTCGCGTTTGCTGTACATGGCGTTGCGTACCAGACGGGTTACCCCCTCGGCGTGATAAAGATAATCCCCAATCAAGCGTGAAGATATCTGTACCCGAGCGGTGCGCACGACTCGTTCGGCCTGGTAGTCGAGCATTCCCTGCTCAAAGTCTCCATCTCGCGCGGCGACCTTATGCGCGAGACACACAGCATCCTCCATGGCCTGGCACGCACCTTGGGCGAAGTATTGCATCATCGGGTGAGCGGCATCTCCGAGTAGAGCAACCCGTCCGTCTACCCAAGTCTCGATGGGCTCGCGATCGCACAGTACCCAGTAGCGCCATTCGAATAGGGCTTCCAGAATCGACTTGGGTTTGGCGCAGACGTGGTCGAAACGTTGCATCACTTCATCACGGGACCCAGGTGCATTGGCAGCGGGCTCAGTCCGTGTCTGGTCATGAAAAACGCAGACAATATTGAACACCTCCCATCCTTTGAGCGGATAGTGCACGATATGGGTTTTAGGCCCCGCCCACAGTGTGGCCGCATTCCAACGCAAGTCCTCGGGCATTTTATCGAAGGGCATCAACGCCCGATAAGCAATATGGCCCGAAACCCGCGGTTCGCCATCGCCGACGAGTTGTTGACGAACTTTGGAATTCAGGCCGTCAGCTCCGACTAAGGCATCGGCTGCATACCGATCACCTTGCTCCGTCTCAACCGTCACGAGGTCCGCGGCGTGATCGTATCCACAAACACTTTGTTTAGTTAATAATTTGACATGCTCATGTTGCTCGCACGCCGTGAGTAACACCCCATGTAAATCCCCGCGGTGTATCACTGCATACGGATTACCAAAATACTCCCGAAACGGTTCATTCACTGGAATATCGGCGACCTGCTCACCACTCAGGCTGTCCATCATGACTAACTTGTCGATGAAAACCGCTCGTTGACGCGCCTCTTCGCCTACCCCGAGATAATCAAGTGCGTGGAATGCGTTGGGACCAATCTGTATACCGGCACCGATTTCACCTAACTTATTGGATTGTTCGAGTACCTTTACCTCAAACCCTTTGTTTGCAAGACCTAGTGCTGCTGCGAGGCCCCCGATGCCTCCTCCTGCTATGACGACGGTCTGGGTCATCGTTTTAGCCAGCCTCAGATATTCAATTCAAGGTTCACTAGTCTGTTATTCACTAAGCAGTTCGTAAAACCCAAGTTTGCGCTGTAACGGTGCGTCGTCCACGATAAACAGAAATGCCGGATCTACTGACGATGCGTTCACTAATTTGATTTCGGCATGGGTAGGAATGGCAAATGTATCGGCGCCACCCCAATCAAAACTCTCACCATCGATTTCTACCCGTCCATGACCTTCTACTACATGCATCACCGCAGAGGCCGACCTACGTTGCGGATGTAGTTGCTCCCCAGGGCGCAACATCAATGCCGAAAAACCCAGCGTCGGCAGACATTCCGCTCCGCTCTCAGGATTCACATAAGCAAGTTGAACGGGTTCGCCAACAGCTGTATCGATAGCCAACGCCAACAGCGCGTCTTTCACCTCACCCCACGGGTAGCGCAGCAAGGGATAGTGTGCTCGCTGCCGGTTTAAGGATGAATACGGAATCAAACCGCCTCTGCGATAACGGGTTTGCGACGCATCCAGTTCGTTTTGGGTTTCATGCTTGGGCCCCTCGATTGCATAAGATGCTTCAACTGCATAAACAAACGGGAGATCCAACGCATCCAACCACACCACCGGACCGGACCCTTCGTGCCCGTGCTCGTGCCATAGACCGCTCGGTGTGAGAATTAGGTCACCTTTTTGCATCGGACACTTTTCTCCATTCACCAAGGTAAATGCACCGCTGCCTTCGACGACAAAGCGGATGGCGCTCGGGGTGTGGCGATGATTGGGTGCGGTCTCCCCGGGCAGGATCAATTGCATACCGACGTAAATCGTGGGCGTAGCACGCATCGTTTCCAACTCAAGTCCCGGGTTAGCCAGTACCAATACACGCCGTTCTGCTTTTTCAATGGGTGTTAATTCTCCAGCCTGCAGTAGCCTTGGGCGGATTTCCTCATATCGCCACAGCGTCGGTCGGGTATTGTGTGCTGGTCGTTCGTAAGGCAAGACATTCCGCAAGCCCGGCCACAAGGGCACCAAGTTTCGTTCGGTCAACTCGTTCCGATAGCTGACTGGAAGGTCTTCAAGTTTGCCCAGTTCGCTAGTCATACCGTGCTTCTGTAGTCGATGGTGTGAGTCCGATACTCTATGTTGATATGAAAAAAATAAAAAGAGCTGTAGTCTATCAATTGTGTCATGGCGACTTAATCGTGGTGATGCGCCGCTCCTACTTTAAACTTTATACTTTTAACTCAATGACATGTTCCGATCGGTGAAGTTACCCGAGTCCGTGCCGGGGCGCCTTCTGCTTCACAGCATGCCCGGCAGAGACGAGTCCTGGGATGCGTTTGTTACAGAGGCCCGGCGCGTAAACCTCGACACGATAGTCTGTCTGACACCGGAAGAAGAGATTGTGAGAAAGTCTCCATCGTATGCTTCGGCGCGTGCGGCAAAACGGCTTCCATGTGGTGTGAAAGATTTCGTGATTCCAGACTTTAGAGCACCTACCGAAACGGAAAAGAAAACGTTTCAAGCCTTCGTCGCCAGCCTCGCGGATACACTGCGCGCCGGAAAAACCTGCCTGATGCACTGCGCAGGCGGCATAGGTCGAACCGGTACTGTCGCGACGTGTTTGTTGCTCGAATTGGGTGTCGACATCCACAGAGCGAAATACGAGGTCGAACACGCCGGGTCATACCCAGAGGTTACCGAGCAGGACGACTTCATAGTGTGGTATTCCAAGCCTTCACGCTAAATAAAAAGCTATAGGATCCACTATTAGATATCTGTTACACTCCGCGCGACCGTCAGCCCACACACTCGCTCGGTCGAAAAGCAGACACCAGGGGTAAAACATCTGCTATTCGTAAAACGCTTCCGTCGCCTCCGTGCGATGATGGGACACAAACCCAGCGATTCGACTTCGCTGGGGCAGGCGAACTCCCCCTCATATCCGCCCGCTGACCGTTACACCCCAGAAAATAGCGGATTTGTTAACTATACTTTTTTCATTAGGTTGAACCTAGCCATGCGACGGGGGTTGACTAGGGGAAATATTATGGTTGCGGTTGCGGTGTTATCACAATTTGGGTGTGCGGTTTCCACGAAACCTTTGACGGACGTTGATCGCAACGATCGTATTTCGTCAGATATGCAACAACTCTTTGCCGCTCAAGAACCTGTTGCCCAACCCATTACCTTGGCAGAAGCCATCGCGCGAGCGATAAAGTACAACGTCGAACATCGTGTCAGCATGATGGAACAAGCGGTAGCCACACGCTCGTCTGACGTCGCCGAGATGGAACTTCTTCCGCAGATGGCTGTGTCCGCAGGGTATACCAATCGCAGCAATCAACAGGGCGCAACCGCATTCTCGTTGTTGACGGGTACAGAAAGCTTGGAGCCGTCTACGACCGAAGAACGACAGCGAAACCTGGCGGAGGCGACTGTCGCTTGGAACGTCCTGGACTTTGGTGTCAGCTATGTCACTGCGAAACAACGCCAAGATCAAATTCGTATTACTGAGGAACGCAGACGCAAGGCAGTGCAGAACATCGTGCAAGATGTGATTGAATCGTACTGGCCTGCTTGGAGCGCACAGGAACTACTGCCGGAAATGGACAATCTTCTGGAAGAGACACAGGGTGTTATTGCGCATCTAAGACGATCAGTCGAGAAGGGAGCGAAAAGGAAAAAGGAAGCGTTGGAGTATGAACGCCACCTGCTGGATACGCACCTGAAGCTATGGCGAATGCGCGAGCTAATGGCACTCGACAAAACTCGGCTCGCCAGTGTAATGAATCTTCCACCTGGCACTGACTATGTTATCACGCCACCGGAACAAGTGACTGAGCCTAAATCGATATCCAGCCCAATGGACGAACTCGAGACCAAGGCCCTCTCAGATCGCCCTGAATTACGGGAAGAAGACTATCAGTTGCGAGTTACACAGCTTGAGGCACGCAAAGCACTTTTACGCATGTTTCCGGGAATTGAGATCGACCTCGGTGCCAACTACGACAGCAACGAGTTTCTGTTCAACAACAGTTGGGCTAACGTAGGCATCCGACTCACCTGGAACATCTTTAATTTTTTCACCGGCGGAGCCGAAAAGAAATTTCAGGAGGCGCGAGTCGAACTTGCCGATGCACGACGTGCGGCCTTGTCTATGGCGGTGATGACTCAAGTCAGGCTTGCTGTGCAACGGTATGAACTGGCGCGACGCCGTTTCAAGAGTGCGAATGATTTGGCCAATGTGGACAGTTCCCTGTTACGTATCGCAAGAGCTGATGGACAAACCCAGACTAAGCTCGATGTTATTCGTACTCGTACCCTCGCTCTTGAGTCCGAGATGCGCAAAGACATTGTCTACGGTGAAATGCAGAGTGCGTTAGCAAGGGTATTTAATTCCATTGGTGCCGACCCCCTGCCCAGCGAAGTCGAGTCTTACGAATTAGAGTCACTGGTTAGGACGATTGAGAATCATTGGCAACACTTGTTAAACACTTATGTCAGCGGACCATCGCTGACGTCTACCGAAGAACCGCCAGTAAAGACTGGTCCTCAACTGTCTGCCGATGACGGCGAAACCATCGATACCCCTAAAATCGATGTCGAAAAACCAGACAAGGAACCCCAAGCCGATGGCCTTTGGCGTTATGGGCCGACGTGGAATGAATAGCATCCACAGCAGCCTGGGGTGCGTGGTGATGATGGCGGCGGTCGGCGTTGCAATATCCCTACCGTTTCAACAAAGCCGGGCACAAGACGCACACGCTTCGATGGAACCGGTGGAGACACAGACTGATGCAATCGCAACTGGTACCGAACACTTCGGTGAGGAAGTCCGCGCACTGCTGGTGCCGCATCGACAAGCAATGATCTCGAGTCTGGTGTCCGCACGTATTCAAACCATCCACGTACAAGAAGGAGACCGTTTCAAGAAGGGAGATGTTTTAATCTCGTTCAATTGTGACGCTTTAGTCGCGAGCCTTCGATCGGCACTTGCCAAGCAGAAACAGTATCAACTAACCCACGATGCCAATGTCGAGCTGCGCAAGGACGATGCGGTAAGCAAACTCGACGTCGCATTATCAGAGGCAAAACTCGAAGAGAGCAGGGCCAATGTGGCGTTGGCCCGGGCACAACATCAAAAATGCAATGTGCTAGCGCCGTACGATGGCAAAGTAGCAAAGGTAGACGTCAATGAGCATGAAAGCATAGAAATCGGCGGGTCGTTGATTTCGATCTTGGATGATGCCCAACTGGAGATGACCCTGCATTTACCTTCTTCCTGGGTAACGACGGTGTCAAACGGCACAAAGTTTAAAGTGTCTATAGATGAAACGGGCAAGCGATATGACGCCAGCGTGATACGCGTTAGCCCACAGATTGATCCTACCAGCCGCACGTTTGAGGTAACCGCCCGGATCATAGGCAAACAAACCGACCTGTTGGCTGGGATGAGCGGGAACGCGCACTTTGACCTTGTGCAATGACCAGACAGGCCGTCAAAGCGACTGTGCCATTTGGCACTGCAGAAACAGTCGACCACGAGTCATCCCTGACTGAACTTATTTCGCTTGAGCGTGCCGCACGTCAAGCAACCTCTGTCGAGCAACTTGCGTTTGTCGCCGTCAACCAAACACATCGACTAGTCGACTACTACCAATGTCTACTGTGGCGGCTTAGTCCCGAGGGCAAGATCAGGATCCAATCCATCTCTGGCGTCTCGGAGATTGATCGCCACTCACCAGCGGGCCTTTCGCTGCAACGTCTGGTTAAAACAATTTTTCAACGCCAAAACGCTTCCAACATTTGTCAGATCAACCGGGACCAAATCCCTACTAAGATGCAACAGGAGTGGGACGAGTGGCTGCCGGCCCAAGGATTATGGTGCCCCTTCATCCGACCTACCGGAGAAACATTCGCGGGTTTGATGATCACACGTGATGCAGCTTTCGAACAGAGGGAGATCGACCTGCTTGCGCCCCTCTTAGAGGCTTACGAGCACGCGTGGAACGCTTTGGAAACACGTAACAAAGCAGTACTCGGTGGTCTGTTGAGTTTGTGGCGGCGACGTTATCTTCGTATCGCGGCGTTGGCCATATTGATCGGAGTCCTAGTCCTGCCAATGAGAGAATCTGCGCTAGCCCCCGCTGAAGTCATACCTGATCAGGCAGTTATGGTCAGCGCACCGGTAAAAGGTGTCATTAAGGAATTCCACATACGCCCCAACGAGCTGGTCAACGTTGGTCAATTGTTGTTCTCTCTGGACGATACCGAATTCAAGAGTCGATACGAAATCGCCGCCAAAAGTCTTGAAGTCGCACGGGCGGATTACCTGCGGTCCGCCCAGAAATCTTTCAGTGACGCGGAAAGCAAATCGGAAGTTGAGTTACTCAGGGTAAGGGTTGAGGAAAAACAACTGGAAAAAGACTACAGCGAGTTGTTGCTGCAACGTACCAATGTGCGCGCCGACCAGTCAGGAATTGCGGTGTTTGCCGACGCCAACGACTGGATAGGCAGGCCGGTCGAGATCGGAGAACGGATCTTGATGTTGGCAGATCCCGAACAGGCTGAAGTTCGGATTTGGCTGGCAGTCGAAGACAGCATCAATCTAGAACCAGGCTCTGAAGTACAGGTGTTTCTGAACACCGATCCAACCTCTCCACTGACTGCCAAGATCCGGCAAACCAGTTACCAACCAAGTAAAACGGCGGAGGGTAATTTGGCTTTCCCGTTGAAAGCGGAACTCGAACCAGCGCAGGAAATGCCTCGCATTGGCCTCAAAGGCACTGCCAAAGTATACGGCGAGTCGGTCAGCGTCTTTTACTATCTGATCCGCCGACCACTCTCTGCGCTGCGCCAGACGCTGGGCATTTAGAAACTTCCACAGCGCCTCATGTCGAACTCGATCGCATTGGTTGGGATACCGAAGCCAACAAATGGAAAGGCGGCACCACCCCCCGTACATAGTCTGCGACAGGATCTGGATTTCTATACCGGGCCACCCGAGCGAAATGGTGAACCGACATGGACGATACACGACCCTGTACGCAATAAGTTCTTCAGCATCGGCTGGCTTGAATTTGAGCTGTTGCAGAGGTGGTCCGCGCGGAACCCCCTTTCAATCGTGAATCAAGTCAGTAATCAAACACCACTCGATGCTCAAGTTACCGATGTCGAAGCGTTGGACGCCTTTCTGGTACGAAATGAGCTCGTGTACGCAGAAGACAGAGACAGCAGTAACGCACTGTGGCAAAGGTTACTACTTAAACAACAAAGCGGATTCTGGTCATTCATCATTCATCGCTATCTTTTCTTTCGTATCCCACTTGTGCACCCCGATAGGTTTCTTACCACGACTTTACCGATGGCAAGACCTTTTTTCAGTCGGAGGTTTCGTTGGATCCTTTTGTTTATCGCCGCGTTGGGTACATACCTGGTTATGCGAGACTGGAACACCTTTACGCAGACATTCCAATACTTGTTCTCGTGGGAAGGCGCTTTCTTTTTTGCCCTGGCGTTAATCGTTTCAAAGTGCCTGCACGAACTAGGCCACGCCTACGCCTGTAAGCGATACGGATTAAAGGTCCCTACGATGGGTATCGCGTTTCTCGTGATGTGGCCTTTTTTATATACCGATACGACAGAGTCCTGGAAACTTGCCTCTAAACAACAACGAATGACAATCGGTATTGCCGGAGTTTTCGCCGAACTCAGCCTGGCCATCTTCGCCACGCTGCTCTGGAGTTTTCTACCAGAAGGGGCATTGCGCAGTGCAGTGTTCTTTATCGCTACCGCTTCCTGGGTGATAACACTGGCAATCAACATTAATCCTTTTATGCGGTGGGACGGCTACTATTTACTATCAGACCTTGTCGGGGTGCAGAATCTGCAGGCCAGGGCTTTCGCACTCGGCAAGTGGCGGCTGCGCGAGACGCTGTTTGGGCTTGGCGAACCACCTACAGAATTACTGCATCCTCGACTACAAAGGTTCCTTGTCCTGTACGCATACAGCACATGGTTATATCGATTTATCCTGTTTCTGGGCATCGCCTTATTGGTCTATTTCTTCTTTTTTAAAGCCCTGGGAATAGTGCTGATGATAATCGAGCTCGCCTGGTTCATTGGGCGGCCAGTCTATGCCGAGGTGCGTGCTTGGCACGATCGGAGGGCTGCTTTCAAGTGGAACAAAAATACGATCCTAACCACCACTGTATTGACGCTCTTGATTGTGGCTTTGTTCTTGCCCTGGCAACGGACTGTCACCGCTCCAGCTGTTTTACAGCCCGAGCTACACAAAACTTTTTACTCACCGGTGTCGGGTCGTCTGGATAGCATTTATGTGAAGCCGAGCCAAACGGTAGCCGCGGGCCAGGCCCTGTTCGAGATACATTCATCCGAACTCGAATTCCAGATGAACCAAGCGAGCAATCAAATAAAACTATATCGTGTCAGCTTGTCACGACTCGGTCGGTCTGATCTGCTGGAGAGTCGCGATGTAGTTCAACAAAAGCTACAGGAAGCGGAGACTGCCTACCGCGGCTATGCCAACCAGTTGAGGCAACTTAAGATATTGGCACCCTTCGATGGGGAGATGGTCGCGGTGTCCGATAACCTGACTCCAGGATTATGGATTTCCGACAAACTCCCGCTGGCGACCTTGGTAGATAAAAGAACCATCGGCAGTTACGCCTACGTCACAGAACATCAGTTGGGCCGTATTGGAAAAGAAGCCTTAGCCTACTTCCATTCCGAAAACCCGGGGTTGGCAAAAGTACCCATGCGTGTAGTCGAGATCGACCGAGCCAGCAGCACTTCCTTGCACGAGCAGCCCGTACTTGCCTCAACACTGGGTGGTCCGATTCCCGCGCGGGAGACGGATACAGGGGAGCTGGTGCCGGAGCAGGCCCTCTACCGGGTTCGATTGTCCATCGATCTGCTTCCCGCTGACTTTCAAAATACCGTCGTACGAGGAACAGTTCATATCGAGGCGCAATCGGCAAGCTGGGCACAGGATATTTGGCATCAGATCACCGCCGTGTTCATCCGCGAATCTGGCTTCTGACAACGGTTTCAGCCACATTGCGGATCTTCCCAATCCGTCTAAACTTAATGTAAGTGTCTGAGTTTGCCGGTTTTTTTAGAAACCGGCGTGTTCACACCGGAGCAATGCGGTGTCACCTGTCGACGCTACATAGCGTAGGCGGGATTGTGTGGGGGTGTTTTTAACGTGGGGAAGAAGTCGGTCCAATCCGGCCGGCGTTTGAAAGCCGTGCCGAAAACCCGCCGTCGTTCGGTGGGCATGCGTCGACCAAGTTTATTGATGGCGTTGGAGCCGCGCATCATGTTCGATGGTGCCGGTGCGGCGACAGCTGTCGATGCGACCGCGGATGCGGCCGCTGCAGAAGCCATTGATCAAATTCCCACTACCGATAAGGCTCAAAACGATTCCAGCTCGACCTCGAATGACAACACGGCCCAAGACGCCACAGTCACCGACATCCCTGGCGTAACGGGCCAGGAATCGACCTCCGCTAACACAGACGACACTGCACCACCCGAATCATCACCCGATAATACATTCCCAAACGACACTCAACCTGAATTCGCTGCAGAGCAAAAAGCCACCGATAACGACAAACATACACCTTCGGCATCCGACATTGACGGAGAAGCCGATCCCTTCGAGTCACAGTGGGAAACTCTCGAGCTTACCTCGAGCACAACTACCGCTGATTCTGTTCCGGTCGACACCGATGCAGATGTGGACACCTCTTTTGACACAGAAGACTTGATAGCAGACACGGAAAGCGTCGTTGGCTCAGACGCAGCGACCATTGGTTCCGATGACACATCACTCGCCCTTGAAGAAACTGAAGTACAAGAAAGTTCAGCCGGTGACCACGAGCGGCATGTCGACGACACCAACACCTCGACTGAAACCCAAGCGGCGGTACCCGGCGAAACCGTAACTGACGATCCGGCGGTTGTGGCCTATACCCCACCCAAGACCGGCGTGCGTGAAGTGATCATCATCGACAGCGCCGTGGCGGATTATGAATCATTGGTACAAGGCATTATTAAGGAATCTAACTCGGTCGATCCAAATTCCGACACCGTCGACCGTGTTTTGGACACAGGTGGCGGCACCGGTGTGTCTGTTGAAATGTCTTATACCGATAACCCAAACCCCACTGGTAATACCGACAACATAACCACACCAAACACCCATCATAAAACACAAGACCCCACCCCTCTTGATCTCGGCGACGGGCACATCGTGCTGGGTGATGTGGAAATCTTTCTAATAGACAGCGACCAAGATGGTATAGAGCAGATCACGGACATACTGGATGGCTTTCAAGGTTTGGCGGGAGTACATATCGTGTCGCATGGAACAAATGGGTCGGTCAAAGTAGGTAACACCTGGCTAAGAAGCGGCAACCTGGATACTTACACCAACGATATTGCTAACTGGAAGGAGGCGTTCAGCGAGGGTGGTGACTTGTTACTCTACGGTTGCGACTTGGCCGCTACTGCAGAGGGTCGACAACTGGTCGATAATATAGCCGAACTTACCGGCACCGATGTGGCAGCCAGTACCGACGACACTGGCCACAGGACTTTGGGCGGAGATTGGCAACTCGAATATCATACGAGTGCGATCGAGACTGCTGTCGGCTTTAGCATGCAGGTACAACAGGACTGGTCGAATTTGCTGGCCAATTTCGTCGTGACATCGACGGCCGATAGCGGAGCCGGTTCTTTCCGTCAAGCCATTATCGACGCCAATGCACTGCCGGGACTCGATACCATCTCCTTCAATATCTCCGCACCGCTCGTTAATGGGGCGCACACGATTAGTCTTGCGTCGGCGTTACCTGATATCACCGATACGATAACCATCGACGGGACCACGGAACCTGACTACGCGGGAACACCTATTGTCGAGTTGGACGGAGCCGGTGCAGGGGCGACCACAGACGGGTTACGGCTCGTTGTCGGCAGTGACGGCAGCACCATTCGTGGACTCTCCATTCAAAACTTCAGCTATAACGGCATCTTGCTCCAGAGTGACAATAACACTGTCGCCGGCAACTACATCGGCCTCGATGCGGATGGGGCTACAGTAGCAGGCAACAATACGTCCGGACTGGGTGTACAAGGTGGTATCCGTATTGAGTCCGCTGGCAACACCATCGGTGGCCTCAATGCTGCGGATCGCAACGTGGTATCCGGCAATGTTTTTAGTGGGATTGCAATTACCGGTGCGAGCGCAACAGGAAACCAAGTGATCGGCAACTATATCGGCACCGATGCAAGCGGCACACTCGATAGAGGCAATACCCAGGAAGGCATTGAAATCGATGGCGCCAACAGCAATACGATAGGTGGTTTGTCTGCCGATGCGCGCAACATCATCTCGGGCAACGACAGTGACGGCATCGAGATCGACAATGCAGACTTCAACGTCGTTCAAGGAAACTACATCGGAACCGATGTCACAGGCACGCTTGACCTCGGCAACAGCCGTGATGGTATCGATCTCAACGAAAACACCGGTGATGGAGCAACCGGCAACCTGATCGGCGGGACCGATCCGAATGCCGGTAACTTAATCGCCGGCAACGATATGAACGGTATCGAAGTACGTGATGCACCGACTATAGATAACCCAATTCTCGGCAATCGTATCTACGACAACAGTTTGCTCGGAATCAACCTCGGTCTCATGAATGACGGTGTAACTGCCAATGACCTTGACGATGGTGATGCCGGTGCGAATGACCTGCAAAACTTTCCCGTCCTCACCGCCGCCAATACCAACGGTGTGGACAGTATCACCGTTGACGGATCGATCAACAGCACGGCCAATACCACCTTCCGCATCGAGTTTTTCAGCAATACAGTTAGCACCGGCCAGGACCCTTCCTTGCATGGTGAGGGAGAAAATTATCTTGGTTTCACCACAGTCACCACGGATGCTGGGGGTGATGCTGTGTTCAGTGCACCCCTCTCTGCTAGCGTCGTTGTGGGGGAATTTGTTTCGGCCACGGCAACCGAAGATCTTGGTGGCGGTAACTACGGCAGCACATCCGAATTCGCGTTAAACGTCGTTGCGGCAGACCCCAATGATCCACCGGTCATTACCAGTGATGGCGCCGGCCCGACCGCGTCAGTGAATGTCACAGAAAACCAGACCGCGGTTACCGATGTTGACGCCACGGACGCTGACATCCCCGCCGACACCCTGACGTACAGCATTATAGGCGGAACGGATGCAACGTCCTTTGCAATTGATTCAAACAGTGGCGTACTCACGTTTACGGCAGCGCCCAATTTCGAAGTACCTCTAGACGCCGATGGGGATGGTGTCTACCAAGTCGAAGTCGAGGTCGACGACGGTAATGGCGGCATCGATACCCAACTGATTGACGTTACCGTAACTGACCAAAATGATATCCCCGTCGCCAATGACGATCCTGGCGCATACAGCACCGATGTCCTTGCACTGAATCCCACCAGTTACTGGCGCCTTGGTGAAAGCGCAGGAACGAATGTAACCGACTCGGGTTCCGCTGGCGTAACGGGCACGTATGTCGGTCCAACTCTTGGAGAGAACGACCCCATCAACGGTGACCCTGATACAGCTGTGGGCTTTAACCGTACCGATCCGGATTACATCGAAATTCCGCATGACAATGCTTATCTGCTCGATGAAGGTACGATCCAACTCTGGTTCAATGCAGATGACCTTGCCCAGGACCAGGGATTGTTCTCAAAAGACAGCAATATGTTAGACACCGGTGGACATCTCACCATCCGTCTGCTGACGGATGGCAGTCTTCAAGTTCGACTTCAGAGCACCACTACATCTTATCTGGTGAACTCAGCGCCAGGCACTGTGACCGCTGGTAACTGGCAGCATGCCGCCTTCTCTTTTGGCACTGACGGAATGCAGCTCTACCTCAACGGGAACCGTGTCGATACCAATCCATATACTGGCGGAACGGGTGCGACCTCTGGCGGCGCGGGTAACTTCGAACCCATTGCCATAGGCGCCAACGCCTGGGTCAGCGGGGATGGTACAGTGAATCCACTTGTAGAGCATTTCGATGGCCGAATCGATGAGGTGGCAATCTTCGGAACACAGCTGAGCGCAAGCGACATTAATCGTTTAAGCGGCGGGGCTGCTCAAAACTACACGCTAGACGAAGATACAAGTCTATCCGTGCCGACCAATGAGGGCGTGTTGGTGAACGACTTCGACGATGATGGCGATGCGCTGACCGCGGCTCTGGTAAGCGGACCATCGAATGCAGCGTCGTTCACATTCAATCCCGATGGAAGTTTTGATTACACTCCCTTAGCTAACTTCAATGGTACGGATACGTTCACTTACAGAGCGAACGATGGGTCTAATGATTCAAACATCGCAACCGTTACCATCACTGTCAATCCCATCGACGACCCACCTCTGATAAGCGACGCCACGACTTCTGTACCCGAAGATGCTGTTAACACCACACCCGTATTCAACGTCAACGATACTAATACTGGCAGCGACACTGACGTCGATAGCGATGCCATTACCTACTCCATCACCGCCGGCAACACCGACGGCATTTTCGGCATCGATAGCAACACCGGACAGATCACCGTGGTCGATAACACCAACCTCGACTTCGAATCCACCACCCAGTATGTGC
>JASJAT010000113.1 GCA_030066885.1 Arenicellales bacterium
CAGCCATTGTGTTGCCTAATGGAACTATGATCCAAGGGTATCGTCCTTACCGCGATCTGATAACTGCTTTGGGTTTGTAGAACTCACGAATGTCCAAATGAGCGCACTTTTTCAGGAATCGGTAAAGGGCCGGATATACACCGGCCCTTGAATCAGTGAATCGATGAGTATCTGCCCTATTCTGTGAATATCGGCTGGACGTCCGTGCCGTACTTCTCATTTACCTCGTCGAAGATGGGACCGACCACCTCTTCGAATGGGACGGCTCCAGATTTGGTGAAGTCCGAAAAACCAATAGCGCTGCCTGTATCTGGTGGGATCTTTTCCTTAATCGGCGGACTCGGCCAAATTTCCTCGTCGATGGCTGACATGCGCACGCGTATATTATCTTTGGTGACGTTCCAAACCATATAGTCCACGGCCAGATCCAGGGGACCGTTATAGGTCTTGCGAACACGCTCGCGCACTTCCGGCTCGGTATCGAAGTCGTTGTAGAAGTGATAACCGATAGCCAGGCGTGGTTGCACTACGGACATAACCTTGCCGAACTGCTCCGGAGAGGTGTGGCCCTGGGTGCCGACCATCAATGCTTCCATTGGAGCGAACCCCTGCTTGGTTACCAACAGCGTAGGTGGTAGAAAGCACTCGTGAACCGCTATATCGGCACCTTTGGCATGCTCCATGTACCATTTGTTGGGATAGGTGTCGCTGCCGTACACAAATTTAAGACCGTTCCATTCCAGGATGAAGCTGACCGCGCCATCCAAGCCATGCACGGCCGGAATACTGCGCACTGTTACGCCGTTTTCCTCGTATATGACTTCGTTAATACCGTCAAACGGAAACTCGTGAACTTCCAGTTCACCACCACGAAAGTCAATGACCCCAGAACGGGTGCCGATATCCCAGACGTACATTTTCTCCATGTGCTCCATAGATGCCTTGGTTCCATACTCCGGTGTTGCCCCACTGGGTCCCCAGACCCGCAGCGGGACGAGGCGGTTCATCGTCGTTCCGCCAAGCCAGAGAGATGGAAGATCACCCATATGGTCAACGTGCAAGTGTCCGATAAAAACCTTATCCAGATAGTCGTAGGGAATCTTCTGGGCGGACAAGCGTTCGTGGCAGCCGGAACCAATGTCGAAAAGGAACTTGTCCCCGTTTCCAAGTTCAACCAGCCAGCAGGCCGCAGCCTGTTTGGGTCGGACACTGGGCATACCCGTCCCTAGAGCGACGATGCGCATCTCATCGGGATCAAGAGACTCGGTACCTGGGTAGTACACATCGCGATCATCTACAGTCCCAGTTGGAGCAGGTGATCCGGCCGCGGCAATACTAACATCTACACCGATTATCACAGCGCATGCCAGAATAGTAGTTGTCACAAAGCGTACGCTCACATTCTTAGAGATTCCGGGTTTCATCAATTTTCCTCACTGTCTTAAAAATACGGTCTACCTATAAACGACATTTTTGTCATCGTTCTAGGAAAAGTTAGTTACGTAGGCTAGTTGTTTCTTTTCTGTCTGCGACGTCTAAACGTCTATGACAGTACTACTATCTCGAATAGATGTACTTAAGAAGAACCGGTGTCGCAACCGTAGTGATGATTGCCACTATCACGACTGCAGAGAACAGGTTTGTGACAATTGGAGAGGTCACTCCCGGTATCGACAAAATACCGGCTTCCAGGGCGATTCCGGCGAGCACGAGTTCGACGGCTCCCCGTGCACTCATACCGACGCCGACGGCAGCTGCTTCCGTGCGTGATAGACCTGAAAAGTATGCAGCAACACCGGCACCGATAAACTTGCCCAGGAAGGCAGCAACTATTAATAAAAATAGGAACAACGGGATTTCAGTAAGAGCACTAAGTTTGAGGTTCAGCCCGATGGAGGCAAAGAAAATTGGGGCAAGAAAGCCAAATGTTATCCCTGACACCTTGCTTCGCACGTTTTCATAGGTTTGGTCATCGATAGTCTTCCGGCCAAAAAATACTCCGGCTACGAACGCCCCCAGTATGAAATGCAGTCCCAGCCATTCGGCAAGGACAGAAAAAGCCAATGCAGCGATAAGCATGGCACTGAAATCCAGTTCCTTCTCTTTAACCTGCTTAAGCAGCTTACCTCCCCAGGGAAAGGCAAAGAATCCGACCACGAGGGCCACAATAAAGAAAATCACAATCTTGAAAGCGAGGAAGATGATACCGATTAACCCAATGCCGTCGACGACGCTGATTAGTGCAGTGAGCCATGCTAGAAGCAGCAGGCTGAGGACGTCGTCAAACACAGCCGCAGAGACAATGATTTGACCGGACGGTGTATTTAGTTTGCCGAGATCGATGAGGATTCTTACCGTCGCCGGCACAGCGGTGATAGCCAGTGCTGTACCGATAAACAGAGATTGAATCATCAGGAAATCTGACGCCGGTAGAAACAATAGCCCCAACGCGATACCGAGAGCCAATGGCAGGACCATACCGCCTACCGCAACATTCATTGACTGCTTTGAGTACTCAAAGATCTTGCTGGGTTGCATCTCGATACCCGCGTACAACATGATAAAGAACATGCCCAGGTCCGTAATGGCTTCAAACACGCGGTCACCCTGTAAGCTGGAGAGGGCCGGGAAGTAATCGGCGTACTGAGCGACGAGCGTGCCCAAGATAACGCCCGAGACTAGTTCACCAACTAAGGCGGGCTGACCAACGCGTGCTGCGAGTTCACCAAAAGCGCGGGTTATAACCAGCAGTACGAGAAGGACATAGAACAAGTCCATCAGAAGACCCCGTCGGTCAAAACCACATCTTCGAACCGCCGAAGTACTGTTTGGACTAAAAGCATTGGGCGCTATGCCGTGTAAACGAAACCGTCATTCCGGCATGTTTTTAGCCGGAATCTATTGGCTTAAATTGCTGGATTCCCGCTGAAGACATGCGGGAATGACGATGCTTCAAGCTCCCACTGCGCAGAATTGTTTTAAACGATTGCATTGAGAGGCATTACGTACTTTCTAAGATAATATCCCGAACAGTAGTGCAGACCGTTGCGAACGTTGTAGTTCTGCACAGACCTGCAATTGCACAAAGGCTGCCGCAGGCGATCTTTGTAGAAAGGGTGGTGATCACTCAAAGACCACCACCCATAGACAAACTAGTTACTAGGTTGTTGTTGTACGTTAGGTTGTTGTACGCTGGTAAAGACGTTGTACAGCGGTGCGAAGGATTGGGGATCCATCATCCACTGCAATCGAGGTGTATACCAGTTTGGGTCCATGAACGCATAGAACGGCTGGTAAAAGGTCGGGTTCATCATCGCTACCATCCACTTGGTATAGTAGTTTGGGTCCATGAAACGAAACATCGGTGCCCATACCTGTGGATTCATCGGAGCCATCATCCAGCGCATGTACATCGTGGGATCCATAAATCGAACCATCGCTCGCATCATCTTGTTGTAGTCGCCGAGGCCACGTACCCAGGTATCCCACATCACGGGTTCGGTAGAGCACTTCATCATAACATGCATGGTATGCGGGTCATTGACCACGTCCATCAATTGGGCGAATTTCACCGGATCCGACATCATATCAACCATTACTTCCACATCGGTGAAGGCCTTAAGGAAAGGACGGATTTCTTCGAATCTGCCTTCAGGTACATTCGCACACTCGGCGTAATACTTTTCGGCTAACTCGAATTTGTGCTCCATCTGATACTGCCGATCTTTTTCATTGTCCGCGACAGTAGGTTCCGCCACATTAGCAGTGGCTTCTGTATCCGCTACGGGTTCGGCAGCGATGGCGGACAAACCCAGGCCCAGAGTCACCGCCAGTCCTAGCGCAGCGGTTAAGTTTGTAAAGGATTTCATGATTTAGCTCCCGAGATCTATTGTGTTGCAGACGTACCCTGCTGCCCAAGGTTCATCCAAGCATTGGGATCAAAGAAATTAAAGGGATTACTCGCAGTTGATTGATCCGCCGTGAAGTTATAGGCGGCTGGATTCATCCACTGCATGTAGGTTGCCGGATTCATGAAGGCAGCGTAGCTGCCGGGATTCATCCACTGCATGTAAGTATTGGGATTCATGTATGCCATGTATGCCATGGGATTCATCATCTGCATGTAGGTCATAGGATTAAAAAATTGACCATACGCAGCTGGGTTCATCCAACTCATCCAGTTGTTCGGATTGGCAAATTGCATATAAAACTGAGGCGTCATGAATTGCTGGTAAGTGGCAGGGTTCATCAATGCCGCGTAGGTAGATGGATTGGCAAATACAGCCCATCCGCCCGGTGTGGCGAGGTTGAACTTCGGGCCACCCAACGGCTGACCGCTAAACATAGACATCCAGGCATTGGGGTCCATGAAGTTCATGGTGTTTGGCGCAGTTCCATAGCTAGGCGTCGTCTGCATCCAGGTAGACGGATCGAAGAAGTTCGGTATCGTCGTCTGGGTCTGGGCATAGACAGGTGCTGAAAGCAGCCCGCCTACCAGCATTATTGAAATAAAAAGTTTACGAATCATTGGCTTAACCTCCAAAGCTGAAAAAACCATATCCACAGGAATTCATGCTTTATATATAATATTTGTATATAATAATGTTATAATACACAAATCGCACAATTAGTCAATATCCCTATTGGCTCTCTATATCTATTACCGTTGGTTGCTAGGCTTCAGGACCTTCCGATGTGTAACGGCAGTCCTAGTCCATGCTCATCGCGGCGTGGCCGCCGCTTCTATAAGCCAGCACAGGCAGCGGTTGCTAGGCGTGAGCGCCGCCACTACAAACCGGCGCAGGCAGCGGTCGCTCAGCGACCGCTGCCTGCTTTACTAGCTGACTAGCCCCAGCCTTCCGAGGTAATGGACTTATACCAACCCCTGGTGTACTTGGCTTCGTTCTTGTAGAAGCGTTCCTTCTCTTCTGGATAAGGCGGTGTCACTCCACCTGCAACTCGTTTGATCGACCCTTCCTGGAAGCGGTAAACCGCTGCCACCGAGATGGCAAAGTCCGGGCTGATAAAACTATAGCAAGTATTCGCGTAGGTCGGTTCCGGAGGCTCCTGACCCGCCAATCTCGATACGATCACCGCAGCAGTGTTCTTCGCCTGTGACGCGGCGGAATGACCGGATTTCGGCATAGCGCCGGCAACGCAAGAATCACCAATGATATGGACACCCTTTGCCACTTTTGATTCAAAGGTATCCTGGTTCACGTCACACCAACCATCTTTATTGGTCAGGCCCGCATTTTCAACAAGATCCGCTGCTTTTTGGTAGGGGATAAAGTTAACTACATCACCCTTAAAAGTGTCGCCGAAGGTCGTGGTCACCGACATGGCGCCCGGATCGAGGCTTTCGAGTTTGCCCCCTTCGTTCTCCGGGATCCACTGGATCATCTTGCCTTCACCCAGACCGTACAGATGATCCCAAGCGGCGTGAAAGGCCTTCTGTTTAGAATGGGACGTGTTGGAATCGACAATGATGATCTTCGACTTCGGCTTGTTGTTCTTCAGATAGTTTGCGATCAGACTTGCCCTTTCGTATGGCCCCGGCGGGCAGCGGAAGGGCTTGGGTGGTGGCAGAATCAACACAGTGCCACCATCGTTCATGGCTTCCAGTTGTTTGCGCAGCAACATGGTCTGCGGACCGGCCTTCCAGGCATGCGGCATACTCTCTTCTACTTTAGTGTCGTTCTCGACCCGGTCATAGATAAATCGAATGCCGGGTGACAGAACCAGCATGTCGCCGGCCAACTCTTGCCCGCCTTTAAGCGAGACCTTCTTAGCTCCTGCATCTATACCTGTGACTTCGTCATGGACCACATTGATGCCTCGCTTCTTTAAGCCATCGTAGCTGTGGGTAATATCTTTTAACTCCAGGTTACCGCCTATCACCTCATTGCTAAACGGGCAGGTTATGAACTCTGAATCCCGTTCAACCAAAGTAACGTCGATGTCCGGACCCCAGCGCTTCAAGTAGGTTGCACAAGTCGCGCCGCCAAAACCGCCACCGACGATGACAACCTTACCACTGGCCTTGGCGAGCACCGAAGTAGGTATACCCATTGCGGTCAGCCCCGACACGGCGCCGGCACTACCAACTAACTTGATAAAATCTCTACGTTTTACGTTTTGCATCTTCATCGCTCCCATTATCGATCTTTGAAATACTCGGCCATGGCCTGGATTTCTTCGTCCGTATAGCCTTCGGCATGACGATACATCATCGTCGACGCTTCTTCTCTAGATACAAAGGCCTTCATGAAATCAACGAAGTCTTTCACATCCATACCGTTGATCGACTGCATCGGTTTAGCGCCTACGCCATCAGTTCCATGACACGTCTCGCACATTGATGCTAATAACGCCCCGCGGCTAACTCCATCCGCTAGGGCCGGCCCACTGATCAATAGTAAGGCCAGGATACCGGCAACAAGACCGGTAATGTGTAACTGCAAAGTTCTCATTGATTCACTCCTCTTTTATGTGTGTTACGCCCACTGTGAGTTATACGCCCACTCCTGAAGCTTAGCCACGAAGTGCATCAGCAAAATGAGTGAGCCGACTAACGCTATCCGTTTGACCTGATAATTAAGTACGTCAACGAGTCTTCCTTCGACATTTACGAAGCTGTTGCTGAACCGGCGGCTATGCATCCGACTACCGAGTATAGGCAATCGGTGCTGTTGAACCGCCTTGGTTTGTATTTTTATCAATTTACAGGTTCTTAGTTAGATTCTAAGCTCAGCGTTGCTTGGATACACCCTCCTTCCGTAGGGGGTGCAAACTCAATATTACTTTTGAGATATCGGACATTCAACGGTCCTCGTTGATACAGTCTACAAAGTCATTGCTCGACATTTACAAAGGTGTTACTGACCAGCGGCTCCGCATCCGATTGCATGACATGGCACTGGGTGCAGTTGAACCGCGCGCCAGAGAGTTCCCACCCGGTAACTTTCTCCTTTACGACAGCGTAATGTCCCTTGGACATAGGTGATTTGTCTTTAATATCTTTGCCGATATATCTTGGCTTATCATGGCACTCGAGGCATTGATTGTCACTAGCCATAATGGGTGTCATGGACTTGATTTCGTGTGGAATTAACGGCGGTGCTCCGGGGAAAGACCGAGGAAGTTTTTCCACGTCTTCCGGGTCCGCATCAGTGTACGCAAACACATCTGGGGACGGTGTGTCGAAAACACTGGTTTTACTTAAACCCAGATCTTGCTCGTCAAAGGTGGAGCCTGTATGTGTGCAGGCCAATCCGAGCACTGAAGCTATCCACAAAACTGCTGGAATTTTAAGTTTCATGCCGCTCTCCTAATAGAGGTTGGATTTTCTTGAGAAAAGGAATTACTGTGTTTGCCGATTTGATATCGAGGAGCAAAGCTCAAAGAACCTTCGGGACAAACAGGTGTACAACGCCCGCAGTTAGTACACTCGTTACCAACTGTGCCGACTTGCCCCGCCTTTTTTAGATTCAGCACTTGCGGTTCGGGACAGATAATGGCGCATTCTCCACAGTGGGTGCAGGTTTCCTTGTCAAAGTGAACCTTGAGTTGCGCTGTCTTACCGCCTACCAAAGAATAGAACGCACCCAGTGGACACAGGTGTCCACACCAGCCGTGTTTCAATATAAAAAGTTCAAACACGAATACACCTAATATCGCCATCCAGCCCATGCCAATGCCAAAGATCAACTCGCGGTGAAACATCGCAATCGGACTGACCCACTCGAACGCTGCCACGCCGGTTATAGCAGACAATACCAACGCTGCCGCGAGTACTAGATAACGGGTATTTCGGCTCAGCCGAAATACATCGCGTATATCAAGCTTGCGCCGCAACCAACTGGAAAGGTCGGTAACTATGTTGAGCGGACAGACCCACGAACAAAACGCGCGTCCGACAAGAAGTGCATAAAGCCCAAGTATGACCGCGGCACCGATTAGGACTTCTGAATCCAATATGTACTGAGCCACGAAGATCTGCAGTACGGCGAAGGGATCTGCCATGGGCAGAATACCTAAAAACTTTGAACCGCTTAGATTACCAGTCAGAACCGGTTGACCCCACAAGGTCCACCCCCAGTGAAAGGTACCAAAGAACAGCAACAAAATGGTAACCTGACTCAGGCGCCGCAGAATCAGGTAGCGCCAAACCCATAACTTTCCAGCCATCGAAGGCGGGTCCAGCAAATAATGCATCGGCTTGCCATTTGCACCAATGAGCGGTTTCCCGTCATTACCCAATTTTGGCTTCAGTGCGTCGCGCCGATTCATAACGAGCTATCCTGGTTTAAATAGTCCAATGCCTGCTCGGTGCTCTGGCCAGGGGATGTCGTAGATTGGCTGGGGGTAAATTCTTGGGTAATAGGCGTATCGGTTTTCCATCCCAGCCGGTAGTGCTCCCCAATCTTACCTTGGACGTACTCCGGTTTTACCACCCTGATGGCAGCTTTCTCCGTGGGGCAGGCTTTTTCACACACACCACAACCCGTGCAGTGATCGCCATGAACGATAGGAACAAACATTGCGTGTTTACTCAACCGCCGCGGGTGGTGTTCGATAGTAATCGCCTTATTCTGCACCGGACACTCGCGATGGCAAATCTCACACCTGAGTCCCTGCCAAGACAAACAGTTTTCGATGTCTATAGTCGCGAGCCCCATTCGAGCGTCATTGATATCCTCCAGATTTGAGGAAATCGCGCCCGTTGGACAGGCCTCCTGGCATGGGATATCGAGACACATATAACAAGGTATTTCACGCGGCACGAAGTACGGCGTACCAATGGGAATATTTACACCTGCCGAGGCCAGTTTCAGTGTGTCGAATGGACAGGCATCAACACATTTGCCGCATTTGATGCACTTGGCATAAAACTCGTCTATCGCTTCGCCACCCGGTGGACGAATGGCCCAGGCGCTGGCATGGGACTGCTCGTTGAGCAAGTAGAACCACGCGAGCCCACCGGTAGCGGCTACTGCCGCACCTTGCGTAACCCGGGTAAAGAACTGTCGGCGTGATGTATTCGTCATGCTGTCAAGGGGGTGTGGCGAGCGGCACTAAGGCCGCTCCTCCCACACTCCAACACATCAAGCCTTGTACACCTTGACTGCGCACTTTTTGAAATCCTGCTCCTTGGACATGGGACAGGTATGATCAAGCGTCACTTTATTGATCAACACACCCTCATCGAAGAAGGGTACGAAGGTGTAGCCTCGCGGCATGCGATTTCGCCCCTCGGTTTCCACGATTGCCTTGACCACGCCTCGCCTGGACTCGACTACGGCCAGATCGTTACGCTTAAGACCTCTACTAGCGGCATCATCGGCGTGCATAAAAATCTGTGCTGCCGGAACGGCGCGATGCAATTCAGGTACGCGCCGGGTCATGGTGCCGGTGTGCCAGTGTTCAATGACACGGCCAGTGGCCAGCCAAAGGTCGTAGTTGTCGTCGGGCTGTTCCGGCGGCGCTGCATAAGGCCGGAAGAAGATCTTGGCCTTGCCGGCGAGCGATGATTTTTCCTTGTTGGTGACCTTGTCCAGATCCCCGCTCGGCAGCGCTTTCAATGCCTTACCGTAAAATTCAAAACCCGCGCCCTTACTGACGTAGGAATCGTACTTCTCGTTAAACCGCCATTGGGTTTCCTGCCAGTTGCCGTTGGCATCCTGCCGCACCGGCCACTTCAGGCCACGTATGTCGTCTTGGTAGTACAGATCGAACGGACCTAAGTCGTGTTGGAAATCCACAGTAAATTGACGGTACTCTTCGAACAGTCCTTTCTCTACGAACCAATCGACCCCGAGGGCCTTAACCGTCGAGTTGTCGTGTCCCTTAGCAACGGGATCCGGCCACTTGAACTGGGTGATGAAATCGTTTTCAAACAGGACTTCGTACAGAGTATCATCTGGGGAATACCCCATCTGCTCTGCTTCGGCCATGACATTAGGCAGCTTGCCGTCTTCAAAGCCTTTGCTCTTGAGTCCGGGTACACTTAGCTCTCCCCACACATCCTTCAGAGTGAAGCGTTTGGAGAATTCCAGTGCCTGCCAAACATCGGAACGCGCCTCCCCGGGAGGGGGTACTTGTTCACGCCACATCTGCGTGCGGCGTTCGGCATTTCCGTATGCCCCCCATTTTTCGAAGATCATCGCAGTCGGCAGGATCAAATCCGCCACCTTGGCCGAAACACCCGGATAGCAGTCTGAACACACGATGAAATTATCCATCTCTCGTGCCGCCTTAAGCCAGTGATTGGTGTTGCCGGTTGCGTGAAAGGGGTTGTTCACCTGCACCCAGGCGAACTTGATCGATCCGTCCTCCAGGTCCCGCATGATCTTGGTAATATGGCTTCCAACCTTGGGGTTCAGTGTGTTAGCCGGTAGATTCCATATTTTTTCCGATCTCTCGCGGTGTTTGGGATTCATCACTACCATGTCGGCGGGTAACCGGTGTGCGAATGTACCCACCTCCCTCGCGGTACCACATGCAGACGGTTGTCCCGTCAATGAGAATGGGCTGTCACCCGGTTGGGCAATCTTGCCCAGCAGCAGGTGAACCGCATAGATGTTCTCGTTAATCCAGCTGCCGCGGTAATGCTGGTTGAAACCCATTGTCCAGTACGAAGCGACCTTGCGGTCTTTTTCAATATACAGATCGGCGAGCTTTTTAAGCTTATCCTTGAACTGATCTAAAGGTTCGTCCGGGTCTCCTTTTGCCAACTCTGCAACGAAGTCTAGGGTATAGGGCTCCACCGCTTTCTTATAGTCGTCGAAGGTGATCATCCAATGGGCGACCGGCTTCGCACGGTTTTTCTGTTCTACTACTTCTCCTTCCTTGCGACGCTGGGCGATGGCCTCGTACTTATCGAGGGTAACTTTAAGCTCTTTTGCCTGGGTGTCTTTCTCCGCTTCGAATGCATACTCGTCAGTACCGCGCATGCCATAGCCAATGTCATAAGGACCGGTAGCGAACACACAGTGTTTCTCGACGAAGTCTTTGTTAACCGCGTTGTTATGAATAATCTCCCTAGCGATGTAATTGGTGATCGCGAGGTCGGTACCCGGCTTGAAGATGATCTCTATATCAGCAACGTCTGAGGATTGGTTGGTAAAGGTTGACAGGTTCACCACTTTGACCTTATCCGGATCGCCAAGCTTGCGATCAGTGGCGCGGGCCCACAAAATCGGATGACATTCCGCCATATTGGCGCCCCAGGAGACTATGGTGTCGGTCATTTCAATGTCGTCATAGTTACCCGCAGGCTCGTCGATACCAAAGGTTTGGATGAATCCGACAACGGCCGATGCCATGCAGTGACGTGCGTTGGGATCGATGTTATTGGAACGAAAACCGGCCTTCATGAGTTTAGCCGCCGCGTAACCTTCCCATACCAAATACTGTCCGGATCCAAATATTCCAATACCAGCCGGGCCCTTCTCTTCGTAAGTCTTGCGGAACTGCTTCTCCATTTCGTCGAAGGCCTGGTCCCAAGTAACCGGAGTGAATTTGCCCTTCTTGTCGAACTTCCCGTCTGTCATACGCAGCAAGGGTTGAGTTAAACGGTCTTTGCCATACAAAATCTTGCCGTTGAAGTAACCCTTGATACAGTTCAGTCCTCTGTTTACCGGGGCATCCGGATCTCCCTTGGTAGCGACGATCTTGCCGTCCTTGGTACCGACCATGATGCCGCAGCCGGTTCCACAAAATCGGCAAACCGACTTATCCCATTGCCAGCCCGCCTCAGCTGCTTCGACGGCGGCTGCGGCCAGCTGACTCAAGGGAACACCAACAGTCGCGGCAGCGGCAGCGGCGACGTTGCTCTTGAGAAACTCACGACGTGTTAAGGACATTGTTTTTTGCTCCTAAATCAATGTTTATAAACTTTAATGATTGAGATGCTCTAATACGGACTCGGGGATTCCACACATGGAGTCCAAGTCGGCAGGCGGTAGTGAGGCGTCGGATTCGTCGTCGGCCAGATAGTGATAAACGAGCTCCGCGAAGATGATGCCGGGTAGCGCTTTGATGCGCCTAAGTCCGTCTACTTCCGCATGGACGGTTTCGGCTTCTTGGACGACTATAACGCGCCCCGTGGGGTCGTCCCGATGGTATACGGTAACGCCCGGAAGCTCATTCAGTTGCTCTATAACTGTTTCGATGTCGTCGGGCGGGGCCACGACGAGAATGCCTGATAAATTCATGATTGCCTTATGTTAATTAGGTATTTCCACCTGGGTTGGCACGACTCAAAGTTATTTTATTCACCAGCCAAGGCAAATCCTTAATCTAGATCAAAGATTGATGTATTGGATGTATTGGCGGCGCTGCCCGGTGGCCAATCAATCGCGGCGAGGACGCCGCTCCTACGGATTCCGATTCTGGGCTTATGGTAAACGTGGTTGTAATGACTGAAAAAAAAGAGCGGGTGCGACGACCGCGACCCGCTCTTCGGTAGAATACCCGCCATTGTAAAACGCGTTACTCTGTCTTCGGCTGTGGTTGGGCCTGTGGTTGAGGCTGAGTTGGAGTCAAATTACTCCAAGTCGAAGGATCAAACCAGTTGATGGTGCCACCGGTTCCACCCGAAGTACCCGCTACGTCCCCAATCGTATACGCCGCGGGATTCATCCACTGCAAATACGTCATAGGATTCATAAAAGCCATGTAGTTCGCGGGATTCATCCATTGCATATAAGTAACAGGATTCATGAATGCCATGTAAGCCGCTGGATTCATCAATTGGGTATAGGTAGCTGGATTCATCCAGGCACCATACGCCGCAGGATTCATCCAGGCCATCCAATTATTCGGATTGGCGAACTGCATATAAAACTGGGGATTTAAAAACTGCCCGTAAGTCGCTGGATTCATCATCGCTGCGTAAGTTGCTGGATTCATAAATACCGCCCAGCCTTCCGGATGCGCCAGATTGAATTTAACCGGACCACCAGGATACGCCGGCCCAGCTGCGTAGCCTTGGCTTGCGGTTGCCCAAGTCGACGGATCAAACCAGTTAAATGTACCCGTGGTACCGGTCCCACTTGGATAGGCGCTGGTCCAGGTGGAAGGATCGAACCAGTTGGGTACAACGGTCTGCGGCTGCGCTGCTGCCTCTTCAGCGGCATAGACCGGGACAAGGCTTATGCCTAAAACCAGGATAGCCCCGGTTAGTGCTTTCTTGATCATTTCTGCCTCCTACGTAAATATAAATTTATATATAAGTATATTACAAAGTAATAATAAACCTAGCATAAAACTAAAACCTTAATCCAGATCAAGAAATTCGCTGAAAACCGTGATTAAACCGAGCGCATTTGGAATACTCGGATTACTTCCTGTCTACCCCTAAATAGATGGAGCCTTTGTATCCCTTCCGTACCAAGTATGCGTCTGAGCGTTTCACGAGGAGGACTACCAGGCTGCATACAATAATGATCAAATCTGATACCTGGGAGTACCAATTTGGGTATGTTGACTACCAACTTTTTCGAGGGTAGCGTTCGTTTGATGCACTTTTATCTGCTTACCAATTGAATAAATGGATGCTTCCGCCAGATTTGTCTCTCGCCCACTACACGTAACTGACTGTGTTCATTGTCCTCTGCGGCACTCAACGCTGCTCGAGCCGCTCACCCTGTCCAAACTGAAGGAGGTACACCAAGGTCTACATTCCCTTCAGTGCTTCATTCCAGCCAAACAGTATCTGTACACTGCAACAGACCGAGTCCATGATTTATTCGTGGTATACAGGGGCTGGGTTATCCTTTACCAGGACTTGAAAGACGGCGCCCGCCAGATTCAACGAATAGCGCTGGCCGGTGATCTGATCACACCGTCTTTAGATCCCAAAGTTCCCGCAATGCATAATGCCCAGGCGGTTACCGACGTACAGATATGCGCTTTTCCATTGCACGATTTAACCCGTGCGCTTCAAAGCACCCCCGAACTGTCGATAAAACTATCTCAACTTTATCAAGAACAAATGAGATTGTGTCAGGAACATATCACCAACATCGGACGTAAATCAGCTGAAGAAAGAATTGCTTATCTGTTACTGGAGCTGTGCAATCGCGTAAGACAAAGGACAGAAACAAGTGACGAGTCCATTGAACTGCCGCTGACCCAGGAACAAATCGCCGATTGCGTCGGCTTAACGCCGATTCACGTTAATCGCATTTTTCGGCAACTTCGCGAAAAAGGTTTGATCGAGATGACCCGGCGACGGCTTGTTATGCGCAACGAAAACGCTCTTATCGATCTTGCACAGTTTGAACCTCAAGTCGTTGTTTGACCTACATCCTGCACAAAAACTTATCCGTCTCTTGATCGGTAAGGCCGTTGAGCGGGACAGATTGATGGAACTTTTCCAAGAACTTCCAAAACTTACCAGCTCTTATCCCCTCATAAGATAAATCAGCTCAATTTATATTTTGGTTTGGTTATAGTCTAGCCAATGGGGTCAGGTTAGAATGATTTCTGAAACGCGAAACGTAACTCGAGTCGTTTCGAGGTAAATCAATCGAACCTGACCCCATAGTACGGAAATAACCTGAAGAAAACGCAAATGATCAAACCGCATGGCTCTACAGAGTTGAACCCTCTGTTTGTTTATGATGATACTGAGCGTGAACGACTTTCACGCGAGGCCGAAACGCTACCCGAGATTACTGTTAGCTCGGCTACTGCATCCAATACAGTAATGCTGGGTGGTGGATACTTTAACCCGCTGACTGGCTTCATGGGTCTTGACGATGCGTTGAGCGTCAGTAACAACATGAAAACTACAGGTGGTTTGTTTTTCCCGGTTCCGATCCTAAATGTATTAAACGACATTAGCTCTATCGAGCATGCAGAGCGTATTGCTCTGAAAGATCCCAATATAGAAGGCAATCCGGTTTTAGCGGTGATGGATGTTAATCGTATCGAGAAAGCCAGTGATGATGAGCTCAAAGTTGTGACCGACAAGGTCTATGGCACCACAGATACCGACCACCCTGGTGTTCAAGCATTTTTGGCCCAGGGGAAATATTTTGTTTCAGGCCCCGTTAAGGTATTGAATTTCAGTTACTTCGAGGGGGATTTCCCTCAGACTTTTCGTACGGCTGTACAAATACGGGAAGAAATCCGGGAGCGAGGCTGGAACAAAGTGGTTGCTTTCCAGACTCGAAATCCGATGCACCGTGCGCATGAAGAGCTGTGCAAAATAGCAATGCAGGCAGTACATGCTGACGGCATCGTTATACATATGCTACTGGGTAAACTTAAACCCGGAGACATCCCAGCGTCGGTAAGAGATGCGGCAATACGGAAGATGGTGGAGCTCTATTTTGAGCCCAACACGGCAATGATCACCGGCTACGGCTTCGATATGCTCTACGCGGGCCCTCGGGAAGCTGTGTTGCACGCTATCTTCAGACAAAACATGGGGGCCAGTCACTTCATCATCGGTCGTGATCACGCTGGTGTAGGTGACTACTATGGCGCGTTCGACGCGCAAACGATTTTCGACGAAGAGGTGCCAGAGGGAGCGCTCGAGATCGAGATCTTCCGCGCAGATCACACCGCATATTCAAAAAAACTCAACAAAGTAGTCATGATGCGAGATGCGCCCGACCACGAAAAGGAAGATTTCGTTCTGTTGTCGGGTACTAAGGTGCGCGAGATGTTAGGCCAAGGTATCGCACCACCGATTGAGTTTTCCCGACCGGAGGTGGCCAAGATATTGATGGACTATTATCAGTCAGCAGAATGAGTTTAAAGTCTTCTACTAACTTTATACTTTAAACTTTGAACTAATAACTAAACCGCGACGTTACGCTTGATCTCTCGTTGATTTTTTTCTTTGGTTATATGTTTAACAAACCTTTCGACCCAGTGGTTGCATCCCACGTTTCGATGATGGGTATAGGTCGCTAGGATATTTTTATAGACGAGCCCATCGAATCCATCCTTGATCCCCACTCCCCTTGTAACCTTGTAGGCGAATTCAACACCATCACCCACATTTTCCAAGTGTGAATAGTGGAATTCGTGCACCGGGAGTTCTTCCGGTGGGTCGCCACCAGCTTCTGGCCAAGGATGTTTGGATGTTTCCTGCAGTTGAACATAGCCCCGACCAACCGGCTTGGTTTTCATATTCGCGTTGGCCTGGATCGCTCCAACCATCGAGCCGGTTTTCCCACGAAACGTGATGTCCCGGCAAAGATACATAAGCCCACCGCATTCGGCATATACCGGATTGCCGTCATCGATAAATCGCCTGATATCGGCTTTCAAACGAGTATTTTTCTCCAACTCGTCCAAGTAAAACTCCGGGAAGCCTCCACCGATAAACAGTGCATCAACAGGGGGTAAAGCACCATCGCGGATCGTATCAAAATACTCTATCTGGACACCCAGCTGGGTCATCTTTGCCAAATCATCGGGGTAATAGAACCCGAAGGCCTCATCCTGTGCGACGCCAATGCTAATACTGCTTTTTACCACTTCGGAAGAAGCGGACCGCCTCGCCGGTATCGGTACTCGGTCGGTTGTCAGGGCTAGGATCTTATCCACATCCACTGACTGTGATAAGACGTCGGCAATTCTTTGCACCCTGCGTTGCGCAATCTGATCTTCATTACTTGGCACTAGTCCGATGTGCCGCTCTTCGATCTCCATTTCCTTGCTGCGATGGATTACGCCCAACACTTCTATATCGGTGTAATGGGCGATCGCGTCCCGGAGTTTTCGTTCATGGCGATCTCCCGCCACCTTATTCAACACGATACCAGCAATACGGATATCTTTGTCGAAAGTTGTGTATCCATGTAGCAGCGGCGCTATGCCCCTGGTAATGCCGTTGGCATCCACCAACAAGATGATTGGCAAATCGAGTAACTTGGATAGCGCAGCATTACAGTCGCTCCCCTTCACATCCATACCGTCAAACAGTCCCTTGTTACCTTCCACGATGACGACCCCTGCACCCGTTCGATACAGATTGTAAACGCGTTCAATTTCATTGCGCGCCATAGTATAGAAATCGAGATTAATACAGGGGCGCTGACTCGCTCGCGACAGCCACATCGAGTCGATATAGTCCGGGCCTTTCTTGAACGTCTGCACTTCATCCCCACGCGAGTGCAGCAACGCAGCGAGTCCTATGCCAATGGATGTTTTACCAGAAGATTTACGCGTCGCTGAAATCAGCAAGCTGGCCATGAAAACTTCCCTACGGCTTTACACCCGATCGATGACTCAGGTCCGGTAAAAACGGCAACACGCGCATGGCCACGACAACAATCATCAGTGCCAGTGCAATACCTCCAATGCCCAGAATTAATTCGGGCAGACTCGGGACATATTGTTCAACGGCGCCGTCAAAAAATTGACTCGATTCGTGCATTCCGGGAAATAAATCCAGTGGAAAAGCCTGTCCTCCGATCACGGTCACGTAGAGCTGGCATATCCCTCCGACGATGACCAGCGTTACGCCAACCAGTGTCCAATGCAGTGCATCAAACCGGGAGCTGAAGAAAATCACCATGGGCAAAATGCTGCCGACGAGCACTTGGCCCACCCAGAAGATGAGAGTGATTGCTCCGCCTTCCAGCAAAATAAAACGTTCAACTTCAATGTGTTGCGCAACGTACAGGTTAGCCAGATGGTGAACGGCCACGAAATACAGTACGACCGCAACAAAGATACCGTTTAGCCTACGTAGTTTTTTTGTCCATTCCCAATCTTCGACTCGGCCCGTTAAGTTGTATATCGACAGCGTCACCAGAAGAAACACCGCCGTGCCCAAGGCCAGCGACATCGCCACAAACAGCGGCGCCATAATTGCCGCATCGTATGCATCACGCGCAACGAGAAATCCAAAAATCGAACCGGTACCGGTAGTGAGTACAAATCGCCACACAAACGCAAACCAACCTACTTGTTTTGAGAAGCCCCCCATACGCGGCTCAAATAACATCCACAGGTAAACAGCAGCGATCAACGTAAATCCGGTGTATAGGAAAATATTCCAGGCAAATATCGATTTGAAATTATATGTCGTCATCGCCACGATCAAGCGATCGGGACGGCCCAAGTCGAGCACCAGGACGACCAACCCACCGATCAATAAAGCGATGGCCAGTAATCCAGAGATACGCGCAAGTGGTTTGTATTGATCGATATTGAAGACGGATCCTAACGAAGCTACGTTGAGCGCACCGGAGGCGGCGACAATCAAAAAGATGGCAAATACGTGCGGCATTCCCCATACGATCTGGTTAGTCATACCGGTTATCCAATGGCCTTCGTGTTCCATATAGTTCGCAGCCATCAATCCCGCGCCCAGAAAAACACTCAGAACAACGAGCAACATCCAATAAGCCGGCCCGCTCATTTGTAGAGTTTTATATCTAGTCCTGTTCACAAAATTTCTGAAACCTAATCAATCGCAGTGAGGGCACCGCTTCGACAATCATATTCCGTGATACCGAACCCCCGTATTCAATCCAAGATCTTCCCGGACTTGCTTACTCGCCAATTCACCAAGAACTTTGGTCAGTGTACTGTTGTTGTCATTCAGGTCACCAAAAATCATCGCCTGGTGCCCGGCTTCCGAGCAGGCTTCCACGCAAGCGGGCGTGTGGTCACGGTCAACTCGGTGAACGCAGAACGTACAACTCTCGACTGTGCCCTTCCCGCGCGGGGCATGGGGTTTTTGTTCGCTTAATTCTTCGTGAATAAAAGATCTCGCCTTATAAGGGCATGCCATCATGCAATAGCGACAGCCAATACAAATATGCTTGTCCACCAACACGATGCCATCTTTCCTCACAAAAGAAGCTCCGGTCGGGCACACGTCCACGCACGGTGGATTGGCACAATGCTGACACAGCATGGGCAGCGAATGGGCTTTACCTGTTTGCTCGTCCTCCAATTCTAATTTCCGAATCCACTGGGCATCGGTTTTGGGACGATTGAACCCGGTTAGCCCGTGCTCGGTGTCGCATGCTTCGACGCAAGCGACACATCCCTCGGCGCACTTGGTGGTATCAATCAGCATGCCCCAACGGACTGTGCCGGTTACCGCTGTTTCGTCTTTTTTGCCGAGCGCTAAATCCACTAAGCGAACACCGGGGGCTAGAGTCAATAAAGCAATACCGGCCGCCGCTTGCGTGAAAAATGAGCGACGCTTTTTATCGGGTACGGCGTTGGTTGGTGCTTGCTTCATGATTGATGCAAGGACTAGCGCTGACAATTCGGTCTGGTCATGGCGATAGCCAACCCCGTCAATTGCGCGTTTACATCCGGCTTTGTGGCGTGACATTGAAAGCAATCCATGCTCACCGCCGCCGTGACATGGCAATCCTGACAAAACTGTCCCTCGGCATTAATCGAGACAAATTGGCCATCCGAATCCTTTTCTGCATGACATGCGATACATTCGACCAAGCTGTGATTTTTGGTGCGGATACCTCGATGCACGGTTTCGTCGCGCTGATGTATAAGCAATTCCATGTGGTTCCGACGCATAAATTCCGTCGGTTCCACGCACTGATCGAGTTCGGCGGCTCTACTGTTGCCAAGCACCTGAGCACCCGCTAGCTCGACCGAAGCCAGTAGACTCAGTGCCGTCATCAGAATGAGCCAAGGAACGATTGCCACTATTCTCCCATTCCCATGTCGATGTATCCGGTCGGGCAAACGTCCGCACAGATGTGGCACCCAATACACCGGTCATAGTCCGTGTCAACATAACGTCCGGTAGTCGACTTATCCTTTTTAACCCGAAACACGGCATCCTGTGGGCAGTAGATGACACAATTGTCGCATTCAAAGCACATACCGCAACTCATGCACCGTTCCGCTTCTGCAACGGCTTGTTCATCCGTCAAGCCGAGTTGTCGTTCTTTGAAATGACCAAGCACTTCCTCGTCTGTGGGACCGACCTGTTTTCTTTTATTACGTTCAGTATATTGAAAGTGCGCTAGAAACAGTTCATCAGACGCGATTATCTCGTGAGCCGAGCGGTCTTCATAATTGTGTACGGCGAAGTCCGCTGAAGAAGTACCCCATTTTTGGGTATGGTCATATTGTTCCGGTGATAACCCGGCTTCGTTCAGTTTTTCAAGCAGATTAAAATGGTGAACGTCGACCTTCGGCCGTTTCTTCATCTCGGCGTCGCTAAAGTAAAGGTCTATGCAGCTGGCTGCTATCGATGCCTGTCCGATTGCCGTGGTCAAAAGGTGAGGCCTAATAATATCACCGGCAACGAAGTGCCCAGGCCGCTCCGGTAGATGGTAAAATTGGTCGGCGTCGATTAATCCGCGACCATTGTCGAGTTCTTCTAATCCCGATAGGTCACCCCCCTGTCCTATTGCAGACACGATCAGATCACATTCGATCTCATATTCTGTTCCATCTATCGGTGTCGGTATGCCTTTCTCGTCGACTGTGCAACGGGACATCTTAAGTGCCTTAGCACGGCCGTCTTCCCCGGTAATGACTTCTACAGGCATTACCCCGTCATGTATGCTGACACCCTCGCGTAGAGCATCTTCGACTTCGTGCTCGGTAGCGGTCATCTCTTTCTTTTCGAACAAAGACGTCAGCGTTACGTGGGCACCTTCACGATTGGCTGCGAACGCCACATCATGAGCAACAAATCCACCAACGACTTCTTCCACCCGGTCCTTTGGGTTGATCTGTTTGATCTTGCCTAACCGGCGCGCCACCGAAACAACGTCAATGGAAGTATCACCACCGCCCACGCAAACAACTTTCTCCGCAGTCACTTTGAGTGTTCCCTTGTTGAACGCCTCGAGAAACTTGACACCGCTGACACAATTAGGCGCGTCACCCCCAGGCACCGGCAAGCCCTTTCCGGTTTGGCAACCTATGGCCCAGAGGGTGGCGTCATAGCCTCTCTCCAACTCCTCGATACTGATGTCGGTACCGACCTTCACACCTGTGCGTACCTCTATATCACCTAAATCCAGGATGCGCTGGATTTCGTGCTCCAATAGCTCCCGCGGTGTCCGATAACCGGGGATGCCGTAGTACATCATGCCGCCCAGCTTTTCCTGCTGTTCAAAAATCGTCGACTTGTGTCCTAGGCGACGAAGCTGGTACGCCGCGGCCAAACCGGCTGGCCCGCCGCCAATGATCGCCACACTCTTGCCGCTGAGCGGGGGAGCTTGATCAAATTCAAACTTCTCGGCATAGGCGTAATCGCCGATGTACTGCTCAACAGCATTGATCCCGACAAAATCCTCCACATTATTCCGATTGCACCCATCCTCGCAGGGCGCCGGGCAGACCCGGCCCATCATGGCGGGGAAAGGATTGGCGTCAGTCGAGCGGCGGAAGGCGTATTCCTGCATGCTCACACCCTCGGGCGGTTTCTCCATCCCGCGGACGATCTGTAGCCAACCCCTGATATCTTCGCCCGATGGACAACTGCCCTGACAAGGTGGTGTACGATGAACATAAGTCGGGCATTTGTGCGAATGGTCCGCTTCAAAAATAGCTGCCTGCCAATCATCTTGCTCATACTCGCCGTCCTTGAACGCCCGAAACGTCAGTTTTAGTTCCTTTGTTGCTTCTTCCGCTGTACTCGCCATTTGTTTGATTACCTTTGAATAAGTTTACTTTCGATATTTAATCGCCACCGTTGCCAAGTTCGAGCGCGTCACCAAGTAGTTGATGCACGCTGACAATCATATCCATACCGAGATCATAATAAGGCAACACCTTGGCAAATTGGCTTTTGCAGATGGCACAAATAGCCGCCATGTGGGTAACACCGTATTCCTCGATGACGTGCTTTAGTGCTTCAACTCGGGGCAAAGCGCCTTTTACGCGCAACTCGACTAAATCATCGGTTAACAGTCCGCCCCCACCGCCACAACAGTAAGTATTCTCGTGCGTTGTTTCGGGAGCCATATCCACGAAATGATTGCAGGCGGCTTTGATAACTTCGCGCGGGATAGCGAACTGGCCGCCTGGAAAATTTCCCATACGCGAGCCCCTGGAAACGTTGCACGAATCGTGAAACGTAACAACTTTGTCATCGTTTTCCTCGGGATTGATCCGTAACGCACCGCGCTGTAGAAGATCATAAGTAAATTCGCAGATATGCTGAGGTACTGGATAGTTTGGATCTAAAAAATCGAAGGGGCCTATCAGGGTGTTCCAGAAACTATAAGCCACACGCCAGGCATGGCCACATTCACCAAGAACGATTCGCTTCACCCCCAGTTCTAATGCGGCCTCACGAACGCGCCATGCCACTTTTTGCATGTTCTCGTAGTTTCCAATGAAAATGCCAAAATTAGCCGCTTCCGACGCGTGCGAACTCAATGTCCAACTCACCCCGGCCTGGTGAAATACCTTGCCGTACCCGATCAGGCCATCAACATGAGGTTCAGCAAAAAAGTCCGCAGACGGAGTCACCAGCAACACCTCCGCACCCTCTTGGTCCAAGGGATACTTAACCGCTACTCCCGTGTCTTCTTCAACTTCCTCTTCCAATCCCTCTAACGTGTCCAGCAACGCAGGCTCCGGCAACCCTAGGTTGTTTCCGATCTTATGCACCTTGCTGATGATTTCATTGGAGTATTTTTGCCCGATCCCGATCGAGGCCAGGATCTCGCGGCCCGCCATGGTGATCTCCGCAGTGTCGATGCCATACGGACAATAGACAGAGCAACGACGACACTCAGAACATTGATGATAATACTTGTACCAATCTTCAATTACTTCCTCAGTCAGGTCCACTGCACCCACCAGCTTGGGAAAGTATTTCCCCGCAAGCGTGAAGTAGCGTCTATAGACGCTGCGTAAAAGATCCTGACGCGCTACGGGCATATTCTTGGGATCTGCCGTCCCCAAATAGTAGTGACACTTATCGGTGCAGGCACCGCATTTCACACAGGAATCTAGGAATACCTGGACCGACCTGTATTTCCCCAGCAGCTCACCCATCTTGTTGATAGCGGCGTCCTGCCATCCATCTATCAGCTCACCGGGAAAGCCCAGTGGCTCTTGATGTTCGGGTTTGGCAACAAAGGGTTTGCTGTGTGCCATCGAACCGACTTCGATAACAGGAATGGAAAAGACCTCCTTTACCGGAGGCACTTCGAACTTATCTTTATCTGATATCGCCATAGATAACCACTAGGAAATCTTGTCTCCTACCGTCTGGCTTTCCGCCCAGGCCGCAACGTGACGATTTTCCCGAGGATTATCGACCATGTTTCGGGTGGGACTGAAAAACACTCCGGGGGCGTGTAGAAGTTTGCTGAATGGGAATACCAGCATCAGAATCACAACCAATATCAAATGGATGATGAGCAAGGGATCGGCGGGTAAAGGTGCCCAGCTAAACGCCATCATCCCCAGCACGAACTTCTTGAGTGCGACGATATCGGTATGCCAGACATACTTCATCAATAGTCCGCTAGCGGTAATGGCAATGATCAAGAGGAGCAT
>JASJAT010000114.1 GCA_030066885.1 Arenicellales bacterium
CCTCCCAGCGGGCGAACTCGGCCCCAAGTTCGTTTATGTCATCAAGATATTGAAGCTGTGCCGGATGTCCCAACTGTTCGAGCCGGCTATACCTTTGCTTCATATCGTCCACCGGGTGATCGTCGCCCCGTAAGCTAACATCGACAAACAGCCGGTCCGGACCATATTGATCAGGCTCGCCAACCGCCTCATCGATGATCGGGATAATGCCTTTACCGTCTTTCCCCGTACTCTCAGCAACCAGTTGCTCAATCCATCCACCCAGGGATTTGAGTTGTGATGAAAAGCTCAGGGTTAGCTTATCCCGACCTTGGCGCGCTGCCTCACCCATAAACATACCCAGCTGGACGGCTTGCCGGGCCTGGGGGCTTTCCTCCAAAACCTTATGAGCGCGATCCAATAAACAAGTAACGTCGATACCCAGCAGACAAGCGGGGACTAGGCCAAACAAACTTAACGCGGAATATCGACCGCCAATATCGGAAGGATTTATAAAAACCTCCCGGTAGTTATGCCGTAGCGCAAGATCCTGTAGAGTGGATCCTTCGTCGGTTATGGCGATGAAATAGGACCCGGCACGATCACCGAATTGAGTTTGAGCCCAATGCCAAAAGTGCTGATTTAGTGTTTTGGTCTCCGTGGTGTTGCCGGACTTGCTGGAAACGATGAACAATGGGCAGCCGTCAGCGGCGTCGGCCGTTACACTGGTAATTGTGTCGGGGAAGGTCGTATCCAGTACTTTAAGCCTTATTCGGTCAAGCTTACTGGGAATGCATTGACTAAAAACCTCCGCCGCCAGGCTTGAACCGCCCATCCCCAGGAGTACTACCCGATCGAATCCATCGTGGCTGATTCGATCTGAGAACCCTCGCAGCCGTTCGGTTTGTTCTTTTGCGAAAGATATCGAGTCCAACCAACCCAAACGCTGTCTGATACTGTCAGCGACATCGGCATCATTGGACCAAAGGGTTGTATCCTTTGCCAATAGTCTTTTCAGTAGCTCAGTTTGAGTATGGTTGTTCCAAACTGCATGCCGGTTTTTATCGTTCATCTATCAGACAGGCAAGGCAGCGTCGAAACGCTTATATAAATCCGGATGATTTTGCCAATTCTTAAGAAATCTGAAACGATCTTTTTTATAGCCCTGTTCAAAGAGTGCTCCATTTTTAGCCAGTCTAGCAGCATCTAAATCGACTACTAAGAGATCTTCGTTGTAAATTAAGAGGTTTGTGGCCTTCATATCGCCGTGATTGATGCCTGTGGTTCGAAGTGTCTCGAACAGCTCTACAACTTTCTGTTCGGTGGTTTTTGTGGTTGCAGGATCTGGATGGCTCGTAATATAGGTAAATATATTTACAGCTTCAATGTACTCATTGATAAAGTAGGACTTACTCCTGAACGGGCCAAATCGTTTCTCGATATATGCGACCGGGCGTGGTATCGATATCCCTGTTTTGCCAAAACGCTTTGACATTTCCCAGCAATTCAGTGCCCTGCTGTGTCGAACCATTCGCCGTAACGCGTGCCACAGGTTCTTTGTGTTATAGCGCTTGATAATCCAGCAGAATTCACTCCTCTCGATTTGAGCAACCGTCGTGGTACGGTCGTGCTTAATTATCTGTGCCTCGGTATCAATAATACGGTCCGGATCCACGATCAATTGATCCAGCAGGTCCGAGCTGAACGCTGGGTCGTAGCCGTAGCTGATTCTGAATGAGGTGGACGTGGTTTCTTCCACAGACACTAAGTTTTAGCGGTTGATTCAGATCGATGCAACATAAACGCACGCCATTGAACCCGATCCCAGTTAACAGGGCCGTTCAATGCGGCGCGTAGGGGCAATCCACAGTAAGTTTTAATGAAGCGGAATATATCGTTGCGCGTAATACTTGTATCCATGGACGAGTAGTATAGTCCTGCCAAATCTTTAACGATCCAGCGCGTCGGGGTTTTGCGCCTGAGCTGAGCCCGGTGTAAGTCGATGACGACGATCGGCACATCTTCCATTTCTGGAAGGTGGGCACTCTTGATGAAGCGATCGTCGATCAAGAAATGGCACAAATAAAAATCCCTATGATTAACACCGTTGTTATGTAGGGTCCTGGAAATGTTGGCCAGGCCATAGATTAATTTTCTTTTCAGTTTTAAGTCGTCTACACATCCATTTTTGTGTTTTACCAACGCTTCCAAACTGGTGGCGCCCGTTATCTCCTCCATAATGACGAACGACCTTCGTTTCGCCGGATTTCTTCCCTTTCTGCCGAAGCCGAGAGGGGCGGGGGCCTTGATACCTTTCCTGCCCAAGAAATGGAGAGCGTGCCACTCGTTATCGGCACCGAGTACTGGCAGCTTCAAGTTAAACAGGTTCTTAAAGATTTCTCGCCAACCGACCCCATAGTGCACCTTCAAGAAATATCCGCTTTCCTGTTGCCGGATACGCAATGTTCGGCGCCCGGGCTCCTCTCTAAAAATCTTGCCGGGCAACGCCATGATGTCCTCGAACGACATGTGCTTTTTACTAGCTAGCTGCAATTCTTCAGCCAGGTAGAGGAACTCTTTGGATTGTTTGGCACGGCTGTCTAGGCCCGGAGGTGGTTGCTCGATGACTTCCACGGCTCTTGCGGGCATCGTGCTAAACAAAGGCTGTTTGACATATTGCTGCCCGTTTTGTGCCCATTCCGCGATATCACTGCCAAGCATCTGCTCCAGTGTTGCGTTGAGTCGATGCTGGTTAAACGGAGACTGCAATACACAGCCTGCACCGGCTTTGCTGACATGGTGTGCATAACCGCACACGTCTGTAGTCAAGACCGGAAGACCGGCCGCCATGGACTCGAGTAAAACGGTCCCAGTATTCTCGTTATAGGCTGGATGTACTAATAGCGTAGCGGCGCCCAACAAGTCGGGTACGTCGTTTCGCCCGCCAATAAAATGGATCTGTTGCTCAATTCCGTTTTGTTTAACAAGATTGATAAATGGCTCAGGTCTACCTTCACCCGCAACTACCAAATGGGTCATTCCTCTAAGCTTGGCCGGTAGAGCAGCCAATGACAAGATAGCCCTATCAACACCTTTGGTCTTGAATCCAGACCCAACCATGAGGACTATCAAATCGTCGTCTTGTATGCCTAGTTCGTTGCGGACGCGGCGCTTGACGGATGTGTCGTTCGTTAGATTCTGATACTCCGGCCCAAGACTCGGCGGTAGTACGGTGAAGCGAGAATCTTCAGAGCCGTAGAACTCCTGGTATTCGCTCTTGGCGCGTTCACTCAGCACAAGGTTGCGCGTCCCGACACCTTGACCAAACACAGCTTGCTCCAGTCTGTGATACATCTTGTAGCGCGGAGTAAGGCGGTAGAGGGGGTGACGGGTATAGCGTATTCGACTGGCGAAGCAAGGGTCTGCAGCGTAATAAACGTCCAAACCTGGAATTTTATTGAAACCTACAACCCTGTCGAATCTAGAGTCTTTTATTTCTCCCTGCAGTGCACGATGGAAATTGAAGGCGCGTCTATGGTTGCTTATCCCGGAGACCGGAATGACTTTAAGTTTATGCTGCGGGGTGATTTCTCCTTGCCACGCTGAGGTAAAGATGTGTACCTCGTGACCACGGTCCTTTGCTGCATCAGCGATGCGCAACATATCCCGCGCCAGTCCGCTAAATGGGAAATACCGGAATAGGCAAAAGGCAAGGCGCATATGATACTAGCCTGTATATTGCATCAAGATCCCGGATGATGGCACAGGAACGAACAGGCCTGGACCAGCCAGCGGCGGGGTAGGTAGGCCACTATGACAAATTGTACGCAGCGAAGGATCCACTAACATGACAAAGTAAATGTCGTTGTGCTGAGATGTTAACAACACCAGAAGCCTATGAGAGTACAAAGCAAAGCAATCCACTGAAACGCACTCTCTGGATTGCCACGTCCCCCGGGTCGAGCCCGGGGTCCTGGCAATGACTTGCTCTTTTTTAAGATTGCGACCAACATGGTTCATGTTACATGCGACATACGGTCGCCTTGGTGCAATACGCGGGCTAGCTGACTTTCTTAATGTGATCCTCGAAACGAGTCTCCCAGTCGAGCGCGCTGCGGCATATTAATTCCAAATCGTTATACTTAGGTTCCCAACCCAAGATTTTCCGAATTTTTGTACTGTCAGCGGTTAGTATTGGTGGGTCGCCACTGCGACGATCTGTTTCTTCTGTAGCGAAATCGACTTGGCTAACTTTGCGCATCATGTCCACTACTTCAAACACACTGTAGCCCTGACCGTATCCACAATTCATCACAGTCGAAGTCGCTTGTGATTTTAAGTAATCCAGCGCTAAAACATGGGCCGCGGCCAGGTCTTCGACGTGAATATAGTCGCGGATACATGTTCCATCGGGTGTAGGGTAGTCGGTACCGAAGACTTGAAGCTTCTCGCGTTTGCCACATACCACCTCACTTGCGACCTTTATTAGATGGGTGGCATCTGGTGTGGCTTGACCCAGTTTACCGTCTAGTGCAGCCCCAGCCACATTGAAATACCGCAGCGCGACATAGTTGAAAGCGCTGCCATCGCGCCCTTGCTCCGTACTGCGGGCGGTATCGCTTAACATCCATTCAGTCATCAGTTTACTTCGCGCGTATGGGTTGATGGGATTCAACGGCGTGTTTTCGTTGATCGGATTTACTTCTGATTCTCCGTACACGGAACAGGTGGAGGAGAAAATGAACTTTGCGATATTGCTTTGCTGACAGGCTTGGATTAAACGCTGTGAGTTGACGGTATTGTTGCGGTAGTATTTAAGCGGATCGGCAACCGACTCCGGCACGACGACATGACCGGCGAAATGGACTACAGCATCGATCTTTTTTCCGTTGAGCAGAGAGCACACAAAAGGAAAGTCACCAACATCTCCTTCAACAAACTCCGCTTTTTCATCCACTGCCCATTTAAAGCCGGAATACAGATTGTCTATGACGACTACTTCGTAACCCGCCTGTACCAATTGACGCACGGTGTGAGAACCAATGTAACCGGCTCCGCCTGTAACCAGTATTTTGTTCATCTGTAACCTTCTATTTAGCCAATGTTTATCTTAAGCAAGAACAGGGCGCGTTAACTCTCAGGAGTGTAACGCACAGTTAGTTAGCTGGCACAGCTTGTAGGAACAAATCCAAGGTATATCGACAAGACGAAATTTCCAGTAAAAAACAGTTTGTTCTTTACAAATCACCATGTCACCCCGCGCTGGGGTGAAGATGACAACACCGTGCCAATCGTTTGGTCGCGTCGCGACGCCGCCGCCCTCTTACGGCATGTGTTATAGCTGCGTATTGCGTGCATCTATTGCAGAACCCGATCTATAGATGTTAAAGCGTGGTCTGGGGTGATTTGCCTTAGGCAGTCAAGGTGTTTTAGTGGACACTGTCTCTCAAAGCAGGGGCTGCACGACAGTCCTCGATAAAGAATTTCGCAGTTCCGGCTCAGCGGCGGCGTATGTTTGGGGTCGGTGGAGCCGAACAGGGCTACCAACGGTGCTTCGAACGCTGCTGCGACGTGCATTAATCCTGAATCGTTACTGACTACAACAGTAGCCAACGACAATAGGTCCATGGCCTGGCCTAGAGTAGTTTGACCAGTTAAATCGAGGCACTGCCCGCTACACAGCGCATTGATTTCAGCCGCTACCGACGTATCTCCGGCGGAGCCTAAAAGCCAAACGTGCCAGCCCTCGCTCAGTTTTTTTAGGGCGGTTTGAGCGAAGTACTCGCTTGGCCACTGTTTTGAGGGGCCGTACTCAGCGCCCGGACACAATGCAATTACAGGTGCTCCGTTGAGCGCGATACCCAAATCCCTCTCTACATCCCGCTGGGCGGATGGATTACGAACCAGTTTTGGTCGCAACTCCTCTTTAGTGGTTACCGGTCCGCTTGCGCTGCGAGCCAGCTCGACGAATCGCTGTACCGTCATTGGCAGCGCCGTTTTATCCAGTTTCCTTACGTCGTTGATGAGGCCCCAGCGGTGTTCACCGAGGAAACCAGAGCGGACTGGAATACCAGCCAGAAACGGCACCAGGGCGGATTTCCAGGAATTGGGTAAGACTATGGCTTGGTCGTATCGGCGTTTCGACAAGTGTTGGGCGAGCTCGTAGCGTCGTTTTAATTGGAGTTTTCCACTTTGAAATGGTGCTTCAAACGATTTTCGTACCTCGGGCATTCTATATAGCAGCGGCAGGGTCCAAGCGGGAGCCACCACGTCGACGACATTCCCTGGTTTGCTGGCCAGTGCTTTGAAAAGACACTGGGCCATGACCATGTCGCCGACCCAGGCTGGGCCGACCACGAGAAAACTGCTCCCAGGGCTGGGGGTCTCGTCCTCCGTAACGCCCGCTCGGTTCGCTAAACCAGCGTCAACCACTCCGGGTGTTGCTCACGCCGGCCTTGTACTTGATCAAAGTACATGGTTTGAAGCTGCTTGGTGATCGGCCCCCGGGATCCAGTACCAATGACACGCCCATCCACTTCGCGCACGGGTGTGACTTCAGCTGCGGTGCCTGTAAAAAAGGCCTCATCGCTAACGTACACTTCGTCTCGTGTGATTTTCTTTTCCCTCAGGTCCAATCCAAGTTCTTCGATGAAACACACAACAGTGTCTCTTGTGATTCCTTCGAGTGCGGAAGTCAAGTCTGGTGTGAATATTTTGCCATCGCGCACTATAAAGATATTCTCACCACTTCCCTCTGCGACATAACCTTCAGTATCCAGCAACAATCCCTCGTCGTAACCACACGCTTCGGCCTCTTGCAGGGCAAGTATGGAGTTGTAGTAGTGTCCAGTCACTTTCCCTTTACACATGGTACTGTTTACATGGTGGCGAGAATAGGAGGAGGTTTTAACACGGATGCCTCTCTCCAATCCCTCCTCTCCAAGGTAAGTTCCCCATTCCCAGCTTGCCACGACAGCGTGAACCGTGAGATTACCCGCATGCAGACCCATCCCCTCTGAACCGTAAAAACAAAATGGTCTAATGTAAGCACTTTCCAGATTGTTCTCACGCACTACGGTCTTTTGCGCCTCGTTCAAGGTTTCCCGTTCAAAGGGTATGGTCATGCCCATGATCAAGGCCGAACGGAATAAACGTTCGGTATGGTCTTCCAGTCGGAATATGGCAGGTCCTTTGTCGGTCTTGTATGCCCGTACACCTTCGAATATCCCTACCCCGTAGTGCAGGGTATGGGTTAAGACGTGAATCGTGGCTTCACGCCACGGGACGAGTTTACCGTCCATCCAGATAACGCCGTCACGGTCGGCAAATGACATTAGTCGTCTCCCATTTCTAACATTCTCAACAGCCCAATATTAATCGAACAAACGCTTCCAAAGCATCTCCACATGTTCGCGGTGCTGCTGGAACTCGGTTGAGCCAACCCGAGCGGCCTGTTCGGCCAATTTAGAATGATGTTCGGCTGCTAAATAATAATAGTAGGCCTGAGCGAGCGCTTGTCCATCGTCTGCGCCAACACAGCCGATGCGCTCCAGCATTCCGATCAGCTCAATATTATTGCGTGGTCCAACGAGCTCTGGATGTTTGCGCGCACACTTTAGGACGTAATACTGGACTATGAACTCGATGTCCACAATCCCGCCGTTCCCATGCTTTAGATCAAACCAGTCACCACTGGATTGATCGTGCGCAGTACGCATTTTTTGTCTCATTTCGCGGATATCGAGCCGCAGCTGGTGCGGATCTCTTTCTTGGCAAAGTACGTCGCGCCTTATTTCGTCAAAACGGGCCCGCAGCGGTTTCGGACCGACAATCATACGGGCTCGAACCAGGGCCTGGTGCTCCCAAGTCCATGCATGGTTGAGCTGATAATTGTGAAAACCTTCCAGGGAAGTAACAATTGGACCGGCCCTGCCGCTGGGCCTCAAACGCATATCGACCTCGTATAAAATACCGGCGGCAGTACGCGTGGTCAGAATGTGTACGATGCGCTGTACCAGGCGGAAGTAGTATTGTTCATTGCCTATGCTGCGTTCCCCACCTTGGGTAATGCCGTTAGTTTCTGCTCCGTGATGTAGAACAACAATGTCCAGGTCTGAGTTATATCCCAATTCCATACTGCCCAACTTACCGTAAGCGACTATACCCAGGGTTGCGGGTGAGGCACCAGGCGCTACACTCGGTCGCCCTAAGGTTTTGGCTGCTCCTGTAACACACAAGTCGACCGTCCGAGTTAACATGGTTTCTGCAACCATGCTCAATCGTCGACCGACTTCAACCCAGTCGATGAGACCGGATACATCGGCAGCCGCAACGCGAAGACTCTGGCCGTGACAAACTTCACGCAATACATCCATTTGTTGTTCAAGGTCATCCGGTTCGACCTGTTCTAAACGACGGTCCAGCTCCTCAATGAGATTTTGCTCTGAGCTGGCGGCTTCGGCTGTTATTGGATCGAGCAGCTCGTCCAGCAATAGAGGGTGTTGTTGAATCCAGGAATTCACCCACAAGCTCGCCCCGATCAGTTTGATTAGCTGTGACAGAGCCAAAGGGTTCTCTATTAGCAAGACCAGATAGGCAGAACGCCTTCCAACCGCTTCCACAAATTGGACTACGCGTTTAAGTGTCTCATCGGGGTTTGGGGTTTGACCCGCCTCGCGTATGCACATCGGCATCAGCTTATCCAGACGTTCGCGACCGTATTTCGAATGGGCATGGTAGACGCGACTATTGCGCAATGAACGCATCTCATTGATAGCAGACGCAGTATCCGCGTAACCAAGTTTGGTCAGTGCTTTGTGGGCAACAGCGCTGTCTAACAGACCCTGCCATAAGTCTCTAATTTCATCTGGCTTGGATTCCTCGACTTGTCTTAGGGGAACGAAGATTTTGTCGAAGTGTTGATGTACTGAGTCACATACGTCCGTTATACGTTGAGACAAATCTGACCAATCTTCTGCGTCACAATTTATCAACAATCGCTTGCGATCTATCTCGACATCTGGAATCTGGTGAGTTTGCTGGTCTCGGATCATCTGTAAACGGTGTTCCAGGTTTCGCAAGAACCGGTACGCCTCGATTAACTCCTCAGCTACAGACTTTTGTATGACACCCGATTGCCCTAAAAAACTGAGTGCCGGAAACAGTTGGTTGGTCTGGAGCGACGGTTCGCGGCCTCCACGAATCAGTTGGTAGCTTTGCGCGATAAATTCGATTTCCCGAATACCGCCTTGGCCCAACTTAATATTATTTTGGACGCTTTTGCGGCGAAGCTCTCTGTTAATCATGTCCTTCATAGAGCGGACCGCTTCAAACGCACCAAAATCCAAATAGCGTCGGTATACAAACGGTTGCAACCTGGTGAGAAGTTCTTTCCCCGTCGTTTGCTTGCCGGCAATGTTTCTCGCCTTAATCAGAGCATATCTTTCCCAGTCCCTCCCGTGGGTCTGGTAATACTGTTCCATCGCATCAAAAGACAGGGCTAAAGGCCCACTTTCACCGTTCGGGCGTAACCGCATGTCTACGCGAAATACATATCCATCCGCCGTTGGTGTTCCCAAGGCACCGATTAGGGAGCGTGCCACTTTTAAAAAAAATTCATGATTGCTTATTGGTCTTGGGTGGTTGGTTTCACCTGCTTCAGAGTAGGCAAAAATGAGGTCTATGTCGGAGGAAAAATTCAGTTCGCGCCCCCCAAGTTTGCCCAAGCCTAATACCGTCATGCCCACGGGATTTCCGTCAGTCTTAGCCAGAGGTGTCCCCAAACGCTCGCAGTACGACCTATAAATGTGTCGTAAGGCTTTTTCTACACACGCGTCTGCCAGCTCTGACATAGTAGTCATTACTTCGGTCAAATCGGCCCAGCCTGCTATGTTGCGCCAGGTAATGCGCACCGCCTCGCGGGAGCGGATACGACGGAGGCTCTGCATTAGACTCTCATCAGAATCAAACTCCAGGCCCAGCACCCGATCCCTCAATTCACCTGACGCGTAACGTCTACAAAGGTCATCCCTTAGATCCATGAGGAGTTGAGGGTTAGCTACACAGGCTTTGGCGACAAATTCACTCGCTGCCCAAACTTTGGGCAAACTGTCCAAGAAGGTTTGCGGCAGTGGCAGATGTTCTTTACCGCAGCGCTCCTGGAAAGAGTGCCACTGCAAGGTAACCACTTCGGCCAGCTCCGGATCAAGTTCGTTGATAAAGTGCGCTAGTTTGGCTGTCATAGGCTGTAGTGATTAGCCCGAGTGGGGACTAGGTGATATCTTAGCGTCGCGTGTTCAAAACAACGAGAACCTCAATGATACAACTGATCGATCCCGCGCTGGATGCTTACTCTGAAAAACATTCCCATCAGCCTATACCCCTATTGCAAGAGCTGGAAGCGTATACATACAAGCATTGTAAGTGGCCGCAGATGGTAACCGGATCTGTGCAAGGTGCACTGTTGCGGATGTTGGTGCAACTCACCCATGCTAAAAGAATCTTGGAGGTCGGTTTATTTACGGGCTATTCCGCCCTGACTATGGCAGAGGTACTACCGGAAGATGGAAGCATTACCAGTTGCGAGATCGATGAAGGAAACGCTGCTGTGGCGCGATCGTTTATTGATCGCAGCCCGCACGGCCATAAGATCAATATCTGCATGGGACCTGCCCTGGAGACGATAGCTGGATTAGACGGTCAATATGATTTGATTTTTCTAGATGCAGACAAAGAAAATTACTGTAGTTACTACGACCAGTTATTGCCGATACTTCGATCCGGTGGTTTACTCATCGCCGATAACGTTTTGTGGTCTGGACGAGTGCTCGAGCCAAAAGAGGAAACAGATCACGCTGTCGTGGCTTTTAACGATAAGGTGAGCAACGACCCCACGGTTGAAGTCGTGTTGCTGACGGTACGGGATGGTGTTTCGTTGATTAGAAAAAAGTAATCTGGCAACTAGTTTACTAGTCACTAGTAACTGGATGGTTATTTCCCGACCACAACTATTGGAGAACTTCTTGGGCAATAGCTAGTATGACTCACCGAAGCCACGGAAGATTCAAGGAGCTGTCGATTGTATGACGAAGGCGAGGGTCTTGGATCAATTTCTGTGTGTCTAAAACGTCCATCTCTCTTAATACAGATGGCAACACGTTGCGTACTGTTTTGATTGCTTTGCCGATTTGTTTTTCCGCGAGCTTGATCACAGCCAAGAGATGATCCGGTCCTTTAGGTAGGCTGTTATGGTCAAAACCTTCTACAGTACCGATTATCTTGCCGATCAAACTCTGCCGCCGTATGTGACCTATTCCCCAGCGGTTTAAACCGGCTGGAAACGGGAATTTCTCAGGAACAAGTTCTCTTTCCGTAAATCTTTGTCGAAATTCGTGGTCGACCAGTTCGCGTGCGAGAAGACGATCGACCTGATTATTGTCGACATACCCTACGCAGTGAAAGCAATCGTTAAGCAAAAAATCCACTGGGGCAAAGAAGTCAAAATAAGTAAATCCGAGCTTCTTGAGGTTCGCTTGGATGTTAGGGTGCCCCATCTTACTTTTGTTTTGGGCGGGTTTTAGATTGGCGTACTGGTGCATAAACCGCACCACAGCGGTGCACGACATATAGGTTGGATCCGGATCCACCGAGTTAAAGTTATAACCCCGAACATTCTGTATGAATTCTCGGGCAGATTGGTTGATACTGGCGGCATGGTCTGGTGAATAATCGTTATGCCGGTAGACCTCGATATAAGAACTGAAACGAGGGCCAAGGAACACGTTTAGCGGAATCGGGCGTACGCCTTTCTCATAGGTCTCAATCACCACCGGGAAACGCTTACCACCCGATTCAAGCAAGGCGAAAAACGCTGAATGCGACGAAAAACTCTTCGGATCCGCCAACGATGTGTAAACCCCGTTACCATCGAGATTGACATTAGCGAGCAGCACATCACCCGGACGAAAAAAAACGCCTCGGTAATGTACACCTTCTTGTTCAAACTGGTATCGACCAAAAAGCTCGTTCTTTTTCCATTTCGAGAAAGTCCAACTGGACGTGCGATTGGCCACTATGTCTAGGTTCACGCCTGGTCCAGAAATCTCGGCTAGGTCTGTATGACCTTTGGGCGTTATTCCTTGGTTGGCCAGGAGCTCTGCCAACCCGCGCTGACCTAGTAACTCTCTTACAATCTCATGGCGTTGCGAAGGCAGGTAAACGTTCAACGCCATCAGGATATCCAGCAGGTGATTTGGGTTTTTGACGGTCCAGGCGGGGCGTTCGCTCAGCAGCGTGCTAAATAGTTTCCAACGCCAAAAAATGGCCTTTAATTTTAATTCTACAACCTGTTCAGCCGAGAGCCGGTAACGCCGAAGTTTGCAATAACTCTGATTGACTTCTTTTATCCAAGTTAAGCAGCTTTTTGGATCCTGCAATGTGTCGGATTGGGATTTATCTAAGAGCTGATTAATCCGCATATTGCACCCAAGTATAATAGGTCGCATATCGCTAAGTCTGTCTCCACGACAATAAAAAACCCCGCTCAAAGAGCGGGGTTTTTATACAACTCAAGACGACAGTGTGTCGGCTACATCATGCCGCCCATGTCGCCCATGCCTCCCGGAGGCATGGCAGGCTCTGGCTTCTCTTCCGGGATTTCTGCCACCATGGCTTCGGTGGTGATCATCAGACCGGCAATGGAGGATGCGTTTTGCAAAGCGGTACGGGACACTTTAGTAGGATCAAGGATACCCATTTCGATCATGTCACCGAACTCGTCAGTGGCCGCGTTGTAGCCATAACTACCCGAGTCTTCCTTAATCTTGTTCAAGATTACGGAAGCGTCACTGCCAGCGTTTTGGACAATCTGACGTGTGGGTTCCTCTAAAGCACGCAGGACGATACGGATGCCAGTGTCCTGGTCCTGGTTGTCACCTTCAACTTTGGCAACAGCATCTAGAGCACGCACAAAGGCCACCCCGCCGCCGGGGACCACACCTTCTTCTACCGCCGCACGGGTAGCATGTAGAGCGTCCTCAACGCGGGCCTTCTTTTCCTTCATTTCGACTTCGGTAGCAGCACCAACCTTGATTACGGCGACACCACCGGCCAACTTGGCGACGCGCTCTTGCATTTTCTCCTTGTCGTAGTCAGAAGTTGCTTCTTCGATTTGGGCGCGAATCTGATTTACGCGATTTTCAATATCGCTCGTGCTGCCCGCACCATCGATAACGGTGGTGTTTTCTTTGGTTACCTGAATTTTCTTGGCAGTACCGAGATCATCGAGGCTTGCACCTTCAATGTTCATACCCACCTCTTCAGAGATGACTTGACCGCCGGTCAAGATGGCGATGTCTTGAAGCATGGCTTTGCGGCGATCACCAAAACCCGGGGCCTTAACCGCGCAGACCTTAACAATACCGCGAATGTTGTTGACCACTAAGGTAGCCAACGCCTCTCCGTCAACGTCTTCGGCAACGACCAAAAGCGGTTTACCGGCCTTGGCGACAGCCTCCAACAACGGCAATAAGTCACGGATATTGGAAACCTTTTTGTCATGGATCAGGATATAGGGATTTTCCAGTTCCACGCTCATGTTTTCCTGCTTGTTCACGAAGTAAGGAGATAGGTAACCGCGGTCGAACTGCATACCCTCAACAATCTCCAATTCGTTCTCCAGAGTTGAGCCTTCCTCGACTGTGATGACGCCCTCTTTGCCAACTTTTTCCATGGATTCGGCAATGATGCTGCCGATGTTCTCATCCGCATTCGCAGATACGGTACCGACCTGCGCAATTTCTTTATGGTCGGAGCAAGGTTTGGACAGCGACTTCAACTCGTCGACAGCTTGTGAGACGGCTTTGTCGATACCACGCTTGAGGTCCATCGGATTCATGCCGGCGGCTACAGCCTTCGTTCCCTCCCGCAGCATGGCCTGCGCCAAGACTGTGGCAGTAGTGGTACCGTCACCCGCGACATCCGAAGTCTTAGAGGCAACTTCCTTAAGCATTTGGGCACCCATATTCTCAAACTTGTCCTTAAGTTCGATTTCCTTCGCTACGGATACACCATCTTTCGTTACTGTGGGTGCGCCAAAGGATTTCTCAAGCACCACGTTACGGCCTTTAGGGCCCAATGTAACCTTGACCGCTTCGGCCAAAATATTCACGCCCTTTAGCTTTCTTGACCGGGCGGTTTCACCAAACAATACATCTTTTGCAGACATTCTTAGAATCTCCTATATATTCTTGAGGCTTTATTCAACGACGCCCATGATGTCATCTTCACGCATGACGAGAAGTTCCTCGCCATCGACCTTAACTTCGGTGCCGGAATACTTACCAAACAGCACCTTGTCGCCGGCTTTGACATCAAGTGGCCGTTGCTCACCGTTTTCCTGGATTTTGCCGTTACCGACGGCAACGACTTCACCCTGCATGGGTTTTTCAGCTGCAGAATCGGGAATTACGATACCGCCTGGACTTTTCTTCTCGTCTTCAAGACGGCGGACTAATACCCGATCGTGTAATGGACGAATTGCCATATTTCTAGAACCTCCTCTAGGTCTCTATGATAAGTTAATGACTTTTAAAGGTGTTTAGGCTTGTTAGCACTCGCCTTTAATGAGTGCTAATAATAGGGATCAAATTTCTAAAGTCAACCCCATGAAATCAAGAAAATTCGGCACCGTATGACAACACTTGCAAGCGCGAGACAAGGGGGCTTAAGTTGCTTCCTTTGGGGATGTGAAGGGTGGAATAAAATCTATTTTCTTCAGACCCCATTCCGGCTTCGGTGGGAATCTACTTTAAGTTAGGGCAAATCTGGATTTGCCAAGACACCTGGGATGAGACACTAATATCGGTTGGGGTAAGTGTAATCGGGGCAAAACGCTTTTAATCATCCATGTGCCGATACTCACCTTCGATGGTGCGGCGCGATTGTGATCTCGGTGAGGTGTCGGTTTGGTTTGGCCCTCGGATTACGCCCTTTGACAGGATGTATCTGATGATGCTTCGGCGCAAAGGTGGTGTGAGGCACACGAAGCCGATGGCATCTGTAAAAAACCCCGGGGTGAGCAACAAGGCACCGGCGATGAGTAGGAACAGACCCTCGATCAGCTCCATGGCGGGTAATTGTCCTTGATTCATCTGAGTACGAATCCGGTTGATGGTCGAGAAGCCCTGCGCCCGGACTAGGAATGCACCCAGTACAGCTGTAAAAACGACAAAGAAGATCGTCCAGCCCACCCCGATAACGCCCCCGATTTCGATCAGCAAGTAGATTTCAATCAAAGGGACCAAGAAGAACAGTAATAGGAGAAATGGAAACATGGGCCTGATTAATTAATTTGCCAGAGTTGATCTAACTTAGAACACATTATGGGGATAGAACCATTCAGCCGATGATCTCCGCTGGCGATGATTTCTAAGGTGACGGCCGTGCTTTCGATCATCTGTTCAAGCTCCATGCTATCTTCCAAGGGTATTATTTCATCCTTCTCGCCGTGCAATATGGAGACGGGACAGGTAAGTTTCCAGGGGCCGATATGTCGGTATTTGGTCGCGTCTTCGTAGAAGGCGTAATTCAGAGAGTAAGAGCAGTCCTCGTATTCGTCCTCAAAAGGTTTTGTTCCCGCATTATACCAATCGGCAATTTCGTCATCCGGTAATGACAGGAAATACCGCTCGATAAAACGCGTGGCCGGGGCAATCAATAACAGACCTGCGATACTTGCAGTTCTTTGTTGCGCTGCTTGTAAGGCAATCAACGCACCGAGACTGGAACCAACCAGTACGACGGGTTGGGGTAGTGTATCGAGCACCGCGATCGCGTCAGTGACGGCCTGACTCACGGTAAAGTGCGCAAACTCGTCGTCGGTCTGGCCACAATGGCGCTGGTTGTAGCGTAGCCAGGATCTATCACGAATCGCTGCGTGGCTGGCCAATCCTAGGGCCTTTTCACTGTCGCAATGAGAACGAAAGCCATGTAAGAACATCCCACCGGGACTGGTCCCTACCAGTTGACAGCCTCTGAGGGCTTGAGTGTCTGGGGGCCAGACGAAAGGCTTTTCCTGCGACAGCATTGATTGGGATCAGATTTTACGTTGGTATGATCTAATATGATCGATGGAGCAAGCCAATGGAACATGCTATGTCGGATGCTTGTCAAATTATATTGTGCCCGTGCCCCGATAGGCAGGAAGCGCAACAAATAGCCGAAGCTTTAGTCGAAAAAGAACTGGCCGCAGCGGTAAATGTGATTGCACAAGACTCTGTATTTCGATGGCAGGGCCAAATTAACCAAACAGCGGAATATTTGCTGCTGATCAAGAGTCAGCAGGAGAATTATGACTCTATAGAACGGATAATTCTGAATATGCATTCATATGAGTTGCCCGGTATAGCTGTTATACCCGTTATGAATGGTTACGCCCCATACCTGGCATGGATACGTTCCGGCGGAACTACGTGAAAACACTACTAGCCTATATTTTGTGGTCAGCGATAGCCTTGAGCACTGCACATGCTCAAAGCGACGAACTGCTCGAGCCGAACAGGGCGTTTGCCTTTTCTGCTCAAGTAACGGCACCGGAGCAAATATCTTTTACCTGGGATATCGCAGACGGCTACTACATGTACCGTGATAAATTCACTGCCCGCGTGATCGATGGTGCTGCCACAATCGGTGACCTTGTCATGCCCGCGGGCAAGACAAAGACAGATGAGTTTTTCGGGGAACAGGTGATATACACCGGCGAAGTCACTTTCCATGCGCCGGTCCAGCGTAACGGTAATAGTAAGGCGCAAACAGTCGTGATAGAGGTCGCTGGACAGGGGTGTAATGAACCTATAGGGGTGTGTTATCCCCCACTCAAACAAACAGCGACTCTTCAGCTGGTGGCGCTTAACGAGGGGGATACGGCAGGGCAACAACCCGCCAACATGCTGACCACGCAAAGCTCGGAGATAAACTCGCTTACGTCGCTGAAGGACTTACTGAACAGCGAACAAAACCAGCAGGAGTTTCTTCATCCCGACGAAGCGTTTAGGTTTGATCTGCACGCACTAGATCCTGACAGTCTGAGGGCGCGGTTCGTTATCGCTGACGGATATTACCTGTACCGCGATAAGACTAACTTCCAGAGTCAGACCGATGGCGTAAACCTGGGCGCATATGTGTTACCCCCCGGGGTGGAAAAGGAAGATGAATACTTTGGTCGCACCGAAACCTACTATGACGAATTTGAGGTTCTGCTGCCGCTGGAGCGGGAGACACAGAGCGCGACCACGGTTGGTTTTTTAGTCACTTACCAGGGTTGTGCCGATAAAGGCATCTGTTATCCACCTATAAAAAAGAGTGTGGCACTTGACTTGATGGCGGTCGGAGCGGCGTATGCATCGCCGCCTGGGCCTACTGTTGGTGGATCGGGCACGTTTTCAATAAGCCAAGGTTTCTGGGGTTACGTAGCCGGGGCTTTTGGTGTCGGCCTGTTGCTTACTTTCACCCCTTGCGTGCTGCCTTTGATCCCCATCATGTCCAGTTTCATTGTGGGGGAGAGTGACAATGCTCACCGAGTGCGCGGCGGCCTGCTTTCACTCGTTTATGTATTGGGCACAGCGGTGACTTATACCGCTGCCGGTGTGGTTGCCGGTGCAAGCGGAGATCAATTGCAAGCTTATTTCCAAAACATTTGGTTCGTCGGCTTTGTCAGCATCGTTTTGGTGGTGTTGGCCTTGTCTATGTTCGGCTTGTACGAAATCCAAATGCCGAGCGGCATCCAGTCTCACCTTCAGCAAAAGACGCAATCGATGGCGGGCGGGAAATTGGCGATGGTATTCGTCTTGGGCGTTATCTCAGCACTAATTGTGGGCGCCTGTGTGTCGCCCTTGTTGATTGGTGCGTTGGGTGTAGCTATTGTAAAGGGTGACCCGATACTTGGTGGCGCCATAATGTTTTCCATGGCTATAGGTATGGGGTTTTTCCTGGTCGTACTCGGTTTTGGTTTAGGTGCCGTATTACCCAAAGCCGGCGCGTGGATGGATTACATCAAATATGGCTTTGGGGTAGTCCTGATTGGCACTGCAATATATTTGTTGGGGACGATTCCTTGGGTGCCTGTACTTTATTTGTGGTCTGTTTTGCTCATCATAACGGCGATTTATTGCGGCGCTTTGCAATCTCTACCGCAAGGTGCCAGTGGTTGGCGGTACTTAGGCAAAGGTGTTGGCGTGGTGTTGCTGGTGTGGGGTGTGCTGGCGCTGCTGGGAGGTATGAGTGGCAGTAGAGACATTCTTCATCCCATCGATATTGCCAGTTGGAATGGGGATTCGACTATGTCCGAACCGGGTGGTGTTGAGTTTGCCAGGGTGAACAACTTGACTGACTTGGACGAGCAGTTGGAGGTGGCACGGATCAACCAGAAACCGGTTATGTTGGATTACTATGCGGATTGGTGCGTGGATTGCATACGCATGGAAAAGGCGACGTTCAATGACAGTCAGGTAACAGAGGTTTTGTCTGGGTTTGTTTTAATCCAGGTAGATGTTACTGATGCGACCAATGAGTCTACAAATGCGGTTAAGAAAAGGTATGGTGTATATGGTCCACCAGCTATGCTCTTCTTTGATAGAAACGGGCAGGAACTCGTCGGGCTGCGTCGTTATGGGTTTATGTCGCCAGCCGAGCTCTTGGCTCATATCGCAGAGCTGTAACTCAGCCTTGGGACCCCTGTCTTAATGCCTACGCGTCTAGTCACCTATCTCACGGTTGGTGGGTTAGCACTTATCGCTGGCCTAGCGATATCCTTTTACTGGACTCCTCCCGGACATAAACCCACACCGAAGGTCGAACTTACTCAGGTAATTGACCACCCATTGATCGATCTGGCCGGCTCGACCAGGCATCTCCGCGAATGGGAGGGCAAAGTTCTGTTGGTCAATTTTTGGGCCACGTGGTGCGCGCCGTGTCGTGAGGAAATTCCGCTCATCCAACAGGCACGAGAGCAGTACAAGGACCGCGAGTTTGAAGTAATCGGTGTCGCTGTAGATGAGGAGCAATCCGTAAAGGAGTATAGAAATACAATGGCTATCGAGTACCCATTGTTGCTCGTCCAAGGGGATCCGATCGGACTATTGTCCAGTTTCGGCGATGAACAAGGTGTTCTTCCCCATTCCGCCATTTTAGGAAGGACGGGTGAAATCCTGGCCACCCACACTGGCCCGCTCAGTTCTGAGCAGCTGGAACAGCTTATCTACACCCATCTGTAACTTGGCTTTTCACCGGTCGGCTCTATCCCGGTACCTGGTCACCAACAAGGGTGCATCCTTTAAGGGGATTAGTTCTCTCGCAAAGGCGCAAAACTCGTCAAGTAAAGAATAGATTGTTACTTTGCGGGCTTGGTGTCTTAGCCAGAGTATTTTGATTTAATGGGTAACGAAATAGACTTGGGTTCTACGGGACCTGTACGCTAACTTCTTTAATTTAGCCGCTATTTTCGCCGAAACTGTGGCGAACTGGACTTTGGCTACAATTTTGGGCAGACTTATCGCCCTTATGTCAGGGCGAATTTCCATACACATAGCCCGCATATTGCAATGGACCCCGGATAATGAAGCAGGATAAGTCCAAGCGGGCCTGGACCAGCCAGAGCCGGGTTAGGCCGACAACTAGAACAAGCTGTACTCATCGTAACATGCACTAACTAGAGTATTTTTTCTTGAATCATGGACTTTTATATAAAAATACCGCCGCTGTGGTGCAATAGGCGAGTCTAGAAACAAAGAGGACAAGTGAGCTTGTGGATATTAGAAAAATAAAGAAGCTGATCGAGTTGTTAGAGGAATCAAACCTCAGCGAGATGGAAATCAAAGAAGGCGAAGAGTCGGTTCGACTCAGTCGGGCGCCGCCGACAATACCTGTGATGCAGGCTGCCCCGGCCACTTATGCAGCACCAAACCTTCCGACGGAGGCGGAACACTTGGGAACCCAGGAAGCTATTCCCGACGGACACGCGGTCCTTTCGCCTATGGTCGGGACATTCTTTTCTGCCCCAAAACCCGGTGCCAAACCATTTGCTGAGGTCGGTACTCAGGTAGAGATCGGGGACACACTGTGTGTTATCGAAGCGATGAAGATCTTCAACCAAATCGAGGCAGATAAGGCCGGTGTGGTGATCGCGGTGCTGAAGGAAAACGGGGAACCAGTAGAATACGGCGAGCCTCTTTTTATTATCGATTGATCGGCGGTCATGATTGAAAAACTGGTGATCGCTAATCGTGGCGAAATCGCGCTACGTATACAAAGAGCATGCCGTGAACTGGGCATACGTACTGTTGCCGTTCATTCCGAAGCGGATCGTGATGCTAAATACGTAAAGCTGGCGGAAGAATCCGTTTGCATTGGTCCGGCACAAGCGGCGGACAGTTATCTCAACGGTCCAGCAGTCATCGCTGCCGCGGAGGTTACGTCTGCAGGTGCTATTCACCCTGGTTATGGATTTCTGGCGGAGAATGCGGACTTCGCTGAGCGGGTAGAGCACAGTGGATTTGTCTTCGTGGGGCCCAGTGCCGATACGATTCGACTGATGGGAGACAAGGTTTCAGCGATAGAAGCAATGCGAGAAGCCGGCGTTCCTTGTGTGCCCGGCTCAGGCGGCCCCCTGGGTGAGGATGACCAAGAGAATTTGCGTATTGCTGAAGATATCGGCTACCCCGTCATCATCAAGGCGGCCGGCGGTGGTGGCGGTAAAGGCATGCGAGTGGTGCATACGGAAAGTGCTCTACTGAATGCAATTTCACTTACCCGTGCGGAATCGGACGCAGCGTTTCACAACGACACGGTGTACATGGAAAAATTCTTGGAGAAACCCAGACATGTGGAAATTCAAGTGCTCGCTGATGGACTGGGCAATGTGGTCTATTTGGGCGATAGAGACTGCTCTTTGCAGCGCCGGCACCAGAAAGTAGTGGAAGAAGCGCCTGCGCCGGGTGTCAGAGACGCCAAAAGGGACGAAGTCGGACGGCGATGTATCGACGCATGCCGAAAAATCAACTATCGAAGTGCTGGTACTTTTGAGTTTCTATATCAGGACGACGAATTCTATTTCATCGAGATGAATACGCGCATTCAGGTTGAACACCCAGTCACCGAGATGGTTACAGGTATAGACTTAGTCAAGGAACAGATTTGCATCGCCTCGGGAGAGCCTCTCGGCATTCAACAGCAAGATGTGACTATTCGGGGGCACGCAATCGAATGCCGTATAAATGCTGAAGACCCCGAAACCTTTCTGCCCTCACCAGGCCGTATCGACCAATATCATCAACCAGGTGGGCCAGGTATTCGAGTGGACTCACACATTTATAATAGCTACTTGGTGCCTCCTTATTATGATTCTCTGATCGCGAAACTGGTTGCGCACGGTTCTTCAAGGGATGAGGCGATCGCGCGCATGCGCAGTGCGCTAAGTGAAATGGTGGTAGAGGGCATCAAGACGAATCTGCCCTTACACCGTGAAATCATGTCAGATGACGGCTTCAATAATGCAGAGTTTACAATTCACTACTTAGAGCAAAGCCTACTAAAGTAAACACATTGTCATACTGGCAAATACGATTTCGAATTCCTCACCACCTTTCGGAATCGATGACCCAATCTTTAACTGAACTCGGTGCCATTGCAGTTACTATCGAGAATGCGAGTTCGGGTGCTTTTTATGAGGCCGCTTACCCGCATGTACCGGATTGGTCTGAACACTTTCAGACCGGTCTATTCCTGAAGCAGGTGGATAGTCAGGTAATAGTAGATAAAATTGAGTCCTTATTCGGCAAAAACTATTTGTACGATATATCTGAGCTCGTCGATCAAGATTGGGAAAGGACTTGGTTGTCCGATTTTACGCCTGTGCAGGTCGGCCCGAGTATGTGGGTTTGTCCCAGCTGGCTTGAACCTCCTGTTGCCAGCGATATCAATCTAATTATCGACCCAGGTTTAGCCTTTGGCACCGGGACTCATCGAACGACAGCTCTGTGTTTGGACTGGTTAGACCGCAATAGGCCATACAAGAGTGAAGTTGTGGACTATGGTTGTGGATCCGGTATCTTGGCTATCGCATCGCTTAAGCTGGGTGCGGCACATGCATGGGGGGTTGATATCGATCCACGGGCTTTGACCGCTAGTGAGGACAACGCAAGGCGTAATCAGGTGTCAGACAGATATACTGCGTGTGATGGACAGACATTGCCTAAACACCTCAGCGCGGACGTAGTGATAGCGAATATCCTGGCAGACGTGTTGATTGACCTCAGTCACACGCTGACATCCTTGGTGCGGGAAAGTGGCACTATACTTTTATCAGGTATCTTGCGAGAGCAAGAGTCAAAGGTAAAAAATGCGTATGCAGACCATTTTGACTTCCATCAAATCAGGCAAGAAGAATGGTCTATGTTAGTTGGATATAAAGGTTAAAATTTACATATGTACACGCAGTGCCCGAATTGCAATGTAGTTTTTTCGATGTCTGAAGATGACCTCGATAAATATCAAGGGTTAGTGCGCTGTGGCCGATGCAACGAAGTTTTTAACGCTTCATGGAATCTTGTAGACAGTATTCCAAATGAACAACCTGTGGGGCCCGGATACATAACACCAAAACCTGAGCAGAAGGCAGTTGTAACTCCAGATGTAATAGACGAATTCATCTTGGACAATGTCGAGACAGGTGAAAATTCAGATCTTCCAAGTGAGTCAGCCGAAGCGTCAGAACAAGAACAATCTCTTTATTCAGATAATGAGATGGTAGACGGTAGTATCGATGTTGAGCAGGGTTTCAATGTCGTAGAACCTGACCCCATTGAAGCAGCGACGGATACATTGCCAGCTTCAGACGAATCACTGCCAACTGAAAGTATCTTAGATGAGGTTGCTCCAGAGGACAGCCGCATAGGTGACGACATGGAGGGTAGCGTCGAATCGCTGGACGAAGACGAACCGGATTGGATAATGGAAAACGAAGAGCTTTCGGCTTTAGACCTTGCCAAAGAGTCGCAGGCGGCAGATACAGAACAGGTCCACAGAAACGCGGAAATTGATTATGCCGACCGTGCAGAGCAAAACGCGACGAGCCTGATGGGACAAGCAGACCAGGATATGGAGCGTGAGGCTGAGACCGAAGAGGAATCGAAAGCAATAGATCGTGGTCTGCCTGAGGTTGGAGCTATCGAAGCGGAAAACGATGGATTAGAGGCAGAGTCCGGGGAAATCGAAGAGATCCTGATCGAGGAACCCGACCCCGATGACGACCTGGATACTGCCGAGGAATCACCGACGGCGGAGCGTGAGCCTGATGAAGAGGAAGTAAGCGCCGGTTTACTTGAGGCTGGCGTTATCGAAGCAGAAACCAATGGATTGGAGGAAGAGTCACCGGAGGCTGAAGCTACTACCGAAGAGATCCTGATGGAGGAACCCGGCCCCGATGACGACCTG
>JASJAT010000115.1 GCA_030066885.1 Arenicellales bacterium
AACCCCGGAGGTAAACATCAACATATCCGTGGACGAGCCGGTCAGGGATGTGGAGGGGATTCTGGCAGTCTGCGAATCACATTTCGAGGCTAATCGTTTAACCTTGCCCAAGGACCGGAACGCTCTGGAATGTTACGAGCAAGTATTGGCGATAGATCCAGGTAACCGGGAAGCAGTGAAAGGGTTGGACACCATAGAGAGTAAATACCAGGATTGGCTGGCTCTCGCGATGACAGAGCGTGACCAGGAAAAAACTGATCGATACAGGAAAATATTGCAAAAGCTCAATCCCGATAGCCCCTTTGTTCAGCAGCTTGAAAAGGTCCAGGTAGAAGCAGAGAGAAACGACGAATTAGATGAGGCTAGGAAAAGACAGGAGAGAAAAAATCAAAAGGCCGGGGCCCTGGTGGAGAGCAAAGTTCAGCAAGGGAATAAACTTACAAAGCAACAGATGCCAGAGCAGGAACAAGACGGTAAAGAAACGCCAAAAGCAGAGCAACTCGCCAAGGCAAACATGCCGGGAGCTCGGCCCGATCCAGATAGTCCTTATAACGGTACGTGGGAAGGAACAATGCACTGCAGCCCCACCCAGTCAGGCAGTAGCAAAGCTTTTTCGAAGTGGGTGTTATTAAAGATTAATGGAGATCGTGTATTTCTAACTGGTGATCATGCGATGGGAGATGGGACACAGGAAGGTAGCATCTCGTTCAAGGGAGGTCTTTTCAGCAAACCGGGGAAGATTCGGATCGCGGGTAAAGAAAAACATATGGATGGCTGGCTCTTAGACTACAGGTATGCTGGGTATCACGGCGAAGAGATCGTACTCAAAGGTAAGCGCGGAAGCCGGTCCTGCAAGATCAAACTGGCTCGAACAACCGGAAGCTCGAGTTAAAGGAAATATTCGGTAGTTCAGTAAGCACACCGTTGTCTAGTTCAAGCTAGTGAAAGGGGTGCCTTTTATCGCTCCTTAAATTCTTTGAGGCTGATGAACAATGCACGTCCTGCGTCTGCAGACAAATACTCCTGCATCCCCTGAAACAGTCCAACCTCCTCCCGTACAGTTACAAAGGCTCCAGTGGGGAAATAGGGCATTTGTTCAACAAGATTTGCAGCGCCTATCTCCAGGAGAGCAGACAATGTTTCAGGAGCAACTGTTATAGCCTCTGAAGTATCGCGTCTCACGATCTGGAAGGGTGGAAGAATATTTTGCGTAAGCAGCGATGTCCTGTTGGCCATACTAAATAAGAACACAAGCCGTTCACTGTTATGACCTATCATCTCCTCCAATTCAGAACGGTCGATGGATTCTAATTTGCTGGAATCTAATCGCTCAGTGCCGTAGACACTGTGAAATAAACCGGCGACACATATCTCCTCGGGATTTCTCCACTGACGAAGAAGCTTGTAAGTTCCTTCAAGATGTTCAAGCAGCGTTCGGCCGTAGTGTTGAATTCCTCCCGCCCCGAGTGCTTGCAGCAGCTCATAGTAGGTTTCTTCCGTTTTTACGCGCACAAGTTGAGTACCTTTTATGGGTTAGTTGATACTTGTCCGGAATGCACGTCTTTGTGCTGAGATGCTAATCACACCAGAAGCGTATCAGACTACGAAGCGAAGCAATCCAGTGAAATACACTGTTCTGGATTGCCGCGTCCACCGGAGCAAGTCCGGGGTCCTCGCAATGACCCGATATATTTTCGGATAAGAGCTAGTTGGACCACCGGAAGTGATCGCTTTTCAGGTATTGGATGTCTGTGTCGTCTGGGCTAGTACCCGCCGCAGTCAGCATCGAATGTACCTGTCCTCGATGATGCGTACCGTGATTGAAGAGTTGTACGACTAAAGACCATTTAGGCCGTCGCACTTCAGCTTGGTAGGTACCGGAATACCAAGTCAAATCACCGCTAAGATCTTCTTCGGTGACATGTAAAGACCAGTCTATCAATCTTTCGTCGGTAGCAAACCGATCTGCTTTAAGCACCTCCCAATCGTCATGTGTCCGTACCGAGCTAGCAATGTCTGGTTGTGAAGGTTTGGGTGTTCCTGCCAACCTGTGCATCCAGAGCTGGTCAGCCCATAGGAGATGATTTAAGGTCGAGTGTATTGAACCAAAGAAAGCACCTCGATCAAGTTGGCGTTCCACATCGGTAAGTGTATCTGCTGCACCATAGACACTTTGATTTTGCCATTTTGTGTAAGCAGCCATCAGCTGAATGTATGTTGTCGAAATCATGTAGTCTTTGTTGCGTAGACCGCTATACGTTGACAGTCATTCCATCCTCAGCGCATTCAAATGGAACATCGGACCGACGTGCAAGCATATCGTCACTCATATGCGTCAAAATCACACGCTTTGCGCCTATCTCCGAAAGGTGCCCCTCAAGAGTGGCAAGATCGAGATGCAACGGCACCTTCTTGTCCCGAAAATAGGCCTCAGCAATGAATAGGTCTGCATTTCTTGCCGCCTCGATAAGAGTGTCGGTCCACTCGGTATCGCCGGAATAAGTGATAATGCGGTTCTCAACCTCCACACGCAGCGCGACGAATGGTCCCCCTGGGTTACCGTGATTGACAGGGTAGGGGGTCACACGTAGCTCGCCGATTTCGTTTGTTTGCTCGTTTTGGAGTTCCTTGAGCTTGATATCGAAGCGCTGCTTCGTTTGGGAAGAGCCCGGAAACGCAGTCTCCATGACCCGCATATACCAGTCCTCGAGGCCTTTCGGGCCGGCGATGGTCAGGGGTTGGGTCCGTTTGGTGAAGAACTGCGAGTCAAGGATAAAAAACGGTAAACCACCGAAGTGGTCGGCATGAAAGTGGGTGAAAAGAATGGCCTGAATGTCGTTTTGGGCAATAGCCAGTTTCTTCATGGCAATCAAGGATGACGCGCCGCAGTCAATTAGGAAATTAGTGCGCTTTCCGTTGAGATGAAAACAGGTGTTGAAGCGCCCGCCACTTCCGAAGGCATCGCCACAGCCAATGAATTGGAGTTGCATGAGCTTTTCCCAATAACTCTATTCGTGATCTAAGGACCAGTGAGGCCCAGCCTCGGCCCGTCAGCTACCAAGGTTCACCAGGTCGAACGGAAAAATTATCCTGACTCAGCTGTGAATTCCGAGGTGCGAATTAAGCTACAGACGTGAATACGATAATCTGCAAAGAATTCTTCTCGCCCTCTATGTTGTGCAGCGACGTGTTCGTGGTGAGCTTTCCAAGCTTCCACAGACTCAAGTGAATCGAACTCGGCAATCACTAAAACTTCACCGTCTTGTGCAGAAAAATCCTTGACACCAAGAAACCCGGGCATTTCGCTTACAAGTGCCCCCATCTTCTGGTTTAAAGCATTCAACTCCTCGAGATTTGCTCCAGGCTTTACATGGAAGCGAAAAACGACAATAACCATCGATATACCTCCCATTGCAATACGGTTGATGACGCGATCCCCTCAAGATACCTGGCTACTCTACGGCTCTTGAGACGTTAATAAAATTAAAGAATCTCTGAACAATCGCGAGGCGCCGCTCCTACTTTATACAGAGTCTTCTTAATTTTATAGCTTTCGACCCTATGTGTAACTGAAGGGCAATCAGGGAGGGTATCTCCTTCAACTGTTAGACTCAATGGGTGAGAGCTTTCGCCTATCGGAGCGGATACGCGTGAATTCGAGTCACAATAAGCTTAATAGTTCTTCGATTGCTTGCGTTGTTTCTTCATAACCTATTATGCCGTGAGGTGCCCCGGGAATAATGATTGACTTGGAACCCTTGATATCTCGGGCCACATTGCAGCTTAAGCCATCCTTCTCACCTACCACGGCCAGCACGGGGATATCGGCAGGGGCGTGGGGTTGTCCACCACTACAACCGTTCGCCAAGATGATGTGTGCTGCAAATCCAGAGTGTGCCCACTTGGCGACCGCTGCACCGCCTTCGCTGATACCCATCAATATAATGCGTTTGTGATTCACCCAAGGTAGGTCCCGAATCATTTTGTATGCATAGCCCAGATCTTCAATCCTATTCTCGTATGAACCGGAGCCACAGGAATGTCCGGGGCGGGCAAAACTGTCCGGCTCGAAAACCGCATAACCACGCTCCATGAAGAACACACGGTAGGCGGTAGGGCTTCGGATAAGGCCAGAGCATCCGTGCATAACAAGTACTGCAGGGGCTTTCGCATCCGGTTTGATATGGCCCGCGGCAACATCAGTCCAAGCGGGGTTGTTAATTTTTTCCACGTCGGTGTGTGCATAACTGTACCAGTAAGGCGAACCATCGCGAGTGATGCCAGCCGGTACGGTGTGATAACCCCATAACCAGGCTGCCTCCGCTTCACTCATCCCTTCAGGCAGGGCCGTATGGTGCGCGAAGGCAGGTACGCTCATGAAGAGCGTGGCCGCTAATACATATAACAGCAATGTTCGTCGTTTTTTGACGATCGACGTGGTATCGATTGTCATTGAGCGAGTCCGGCCTTGACCTTTTCCCATTTTTCGGTGGGCATGGCATGGACCGCTGTGGCCTCGGAGTAAAATAGATACAGTTTGTCATCGACGATACGCCAGGCTTTAGGGTCGACTGTATGATCATGCCCGAGATGAACCGGATCATAAGAACAGTAGCCGCCGTAGTTGGGCATATAGCGCATCGGGTCGGCGATAAACATTGCCTTGTGTTCTTCGTTGGTGAACAGCCATTTGTAGTCAAGCATGACGTGACTGATGGCTTCCGAACCCTTGACTGCTTCAACCATAGTAAAGTAGGCCACCGGGTCGTAACCTTTTATTGCGAGCTCTGCCTCATCCGCCTTTTCGGTACTGGCTTTAGCGGGGTCGGCGAAAACAAACAAAGTTAAAAAGAATACAGAAACTACATTCATACGGGGCCAGTATTTCGGTTTAAATATCGTAATCTTTTTCATGGTTGGTTCCTCTGGGTGGGGGTATATGTCAACAGTGACGGAGCAACTAGTGCTGCAATAAAGCGGCGATATCTTTGTGGCCTTTAATAACGGCGCACCTAAAAGGTGTTACTCCGTCGTAACTGGTCGCACTAATATCCGCCCCATTCGCTATAAGCATTTCAACTACGGATTTGTGGCCATTCCAAGCTGCATTGTGCAACGGTGTATATTCCTCATCATCTTTGATATTAACGTCAGCGCCATTGGCGACGAGCAACTCCGCGATTTCGCTATTCCCCCTTCTGGCCGCAAGATGTAAAGCTGAAGCGCCAAGCTTGTTTTTTTGATTCATATTTCCACCGTTTGCAATAAGTAGCTCAACAATCTTGCTATGGTCTCTCTTGACCGCCAGATGCAAAGGTGAAGTTCCATCATATCTTTTTAGGTTCACATCACTGCCACTCGTTATGAGTAAATCCATTATTTCAGCATTTCCTTCGTAGGCAGCGATATGAATGGGTGTTGGCGCATACCGTGGCTCCACCCCATTTACGTCAGCACCGTTCTTTATGAGGAGCCTTGTCATTTCTAGGTTGCCCTCAAGCACCGCTAGTTCCAACGCGGTCACGCCTATAGAATCTTTCTCATCGATATTCAATTCCGGTGTAATCAGCGTTGAAACCTGCGCTAAGTTACCGGATTCGACAGCGTCGTGTAACGGTCCCGCTAAGGCGTTATATCCAAAGAGCAGTCCTAACAAAACAGTCGCCATTGAGCTCCAGGTTTTAATATTCATCTATACCTCCAGATTCCGATTCAATCTGACAATGGGGTTCTAGCTGGGCCGGTGATCGGCTAAACCTGTTACAGTTATAAGGTGTAAACAAACGGTGAATCTGCTTGCCTTTTATCAAGGTCACATGGAAACATACCCCGGATAAAAAGATGTGAAGGAAACCTAACGTTTTCCTATTGAAAAAATAATTTTATAAAAATCAATTAGTTATTGCGATTGAGGTATCATAGAATGCTGCTTTGAAGCCTCAAAAAATGAGCGACGAACCAAATTTTGAGTGGGATCCCCAATCGGAGCCCTTCCTTATTGGGGGTTTCGAAGTGGATGCGGCAACCCATCGCATTAGGAAAGGTGATGTAGCCACCAAGCTAGAACCCAAGGCTATGGCTCTGTTGCTCTATATGGCACAACGGCCCGGATCCGTGGTCAGCCGGCAGGAGTTAGAACGAGAAATCTGGCGAGGTATGGTTGTCGGCTATGACGCCTTGAACAATACCGTTGCGAAGCTGCGCAAAGCATTCAAAGACGATCCAAAAAATCCGCGCTTTATCCAGACCGTGCCCAAGGTAGGCTACCGGCTGATTGCTGAGGTAGGAATATTACCCTCACCCGACATTCCTGCGGCACCTAAGAATCAAACCTCACCGCATCCTTCTTTAGAGCGCAAACTTGCCGCTATTTTGTACGCCGATGTGGTGGACTACAGTCGATTGACCGGGCTTGATGAAGAAGGGACACATCACGCCCTAAGTAATTGTTTGGATCTGATGACATCGGTCATCGGTCTATACGGCGGTAGTGTGGTGCACTTTGCCGGTGATGCAATACTGGCCGAATTCTCAACTGCTTCCAATGCGTTAAGTTGCGCGGTACTGGTGCAGCAGGAACTTGAAAAACACAATGAAGACTTTGCAGACGACCGCAAGATGCAGTTTCGTATTGGTGTCAATTTAGGTGAGGTTATTGTTGACCGAAACGACATCTATGGTGAGGGTGTAAATGTAGCAGCACGACTGGAAACGCTGGCTGAACCGGGCGGTGTATGTCTTTCCGGAACGGTATTCGATGCCATCGGGCATACACTGCCGCTCGATTATGCTTTTTTAGGCGAACGCGAAGTCAAGAACATCGATAAGCCGGTGCGTGCCTATCAAGCACGTTTGAAAGCCGGGGCGACACTAGCACCGCCGACATCGCAAGTAGCTGTTGAAAAGGAGCGCTCCAAAAAATGGAACATGCAAATGGTCGCCACCTCGGTGTTAATTCTGATTGTTGCCTCTATTGGCGCGTTGCTTTGGATGCAGCCATGGCGAGATCCCGATATGGAAACCCCCGGTTCAGTGGCGGCCACTCAAGGTAGCAAACCTTCCATTGCCGTACTGCCTTTTGAGAACGTAAGTGACGATCCAGCGCAGGGATTCTATGCAGATGGCATAACCGGCGATTTGATTACGGACCTTTCCAAGCTGTCAGGATTGGCGGTCATCGCGCGCCATGCCGTGTTTGCTTATAAGGACCAAGCCATAAAACTAGACCAGATCGCTCAGGAGTTGGGCGTCGGCTATCTTTTAGAAGGCAGCGTGCGCCGGTTAGAGGGAAAAATCCGAATCAATGTGAGCCTCATTGATGTGGGTAATTCGCAGAGCATTTGGAGTGAGCGCTACGATGGAGACGAAACTGAGCTATTCGACTTACACAATCGGGTGATCGGAAACATTGTTTCGATACTCGCTGTTGAGCTAACCGATGAAGAGGAGACATTGTTTGCAAATCCTCCTACGAACAATCTAGAAGCCTACGATTATTATCTTCGTGCAGAACGGCGTCGTTTGTATTTCGAGGGGGAAACCGTAGGGGATTATATGGCTCAAGGTCAGGAGGCGATTGAACTATATTGGAAGGCAATAGAACTGGATCCGAATTTTACCGAAGCGTACATAGGTATGGCGCTGCACGGGCTCTATTTGTGGGAATCGGATGCAAACGATGTCATGCCCGCCGCCGCCGCAAGAAAACTAGCTTACGATTCAGCCAGCAAGGTACGCGAATTGGATCCGAAAAATCCGATCGCTTATTCAATACTTGCCCTTCTTCAGGCTACCGACGGACAGCATGAGATCGCCATCGAAACCAGCCAGCGGGCAATTGAGCTCGGCCCGAACAGCGCCGACACTTACGCGATGCAAGCGGTGGTTCTCATGTACGCGGGCCAACACGAAAAAGCGCTGCACACGATGAAAACAGCGTTTGAATTGAATCCCAAACCACCAGAAGAGTTTTATGGTTATCTTGGTCGTGCGCAATTTTTTACTAAGAAATACGACGAGGCGGCCTTGTCTCTCGACAAAACTCGTTGGTTTAGACATGATCGATTGATGACCTATGGTCAACTCGGCTGGAGCGAGAAAGCTAAGGTCGTATTCGATTCAGTGCTTAAGGATATCCCGTTCCTTAATCTGAGTTACTATCGAATCCGCCTTGCCCATTACAAACGTGAACAGGATATGACACACATGATCGATGGACTACGAAAGGCGGGGGTACCGGAGCATGCCTTTGGCTATAAAGGAAATTTGGAGAACCGTTTGGATTCTGCTGCATTGCAGAAGTTAGTCGAAGCGAAGGCGTGGCGAGGTTCGGATAATTTTGGTCTACGCTTTGTCCAACAAGTCTCTGCAGATGGTCGGATTGCCTTTCGCAATGACACTTCCATGTTGGTCGGTACTGCGTGGGTAGAGAACGACATGTTCTGTGTCAAATATCGTACCAGCATGCAAGGCAGAGAAGATTGCGGATATGTCTATCGCAACCCAGATGGAACCCGAGATGAGCAAAACGAATATGTTCGCCTAGCGCTTGGAAATATTTATTACTTTACCGTCGAATAAGGGGACGGAGGATAATAATTTAATCTCTTCGCCCCCATTTTATTCCTGTTAAATGAGGGTAAAAGTTATCAATGAATCCGCCTGATCTCCGGACCCATATTCTCATCAAGCAGGTTTTGTTCTCGGTAGTCTGACAATGCAGATTTGCCTGTCAACATCACCCTCAATCGCTCACGCAGTATTCTGTAAAAACTAAGGATGCTCCTGCTCACCACATCTGCGTGAGCTGGAGTGGTATGAGATGGTCTTGTTATTGTCGATTGCATGGTAAACGCTCCTACATTGATTGTTCGAGTGAGATACGATATGCAGGAGCCGTGAATGACCCGGCTACAGACCATCAATTAATCGTCAATTCGACACCAGGAATGTCAATATTTCATCAGAAAATATAAACTGTTCTGCGGCTGGCCGATTTGTACCAACTATGACCCAAATCCGGCTGAAACTATTAGGGGAATTTGAGTGCCTCGCTGAAGACGGCACCCTGGTAGACATTGCCTTGGCCAAAGATCAGGGCTTGCTGGCCATCCTTGCCCTTTCTCCCGATTTCAAATCATCTCGAAGTAGAATCATTGGCCTGTTGTGGAGCGCACGCGGAAATGAGCAGGCCCGGGCATCTTTGCGTCAATCGTTGTGGTCGCTGAAAAAGTCCATTGGTAACAGCGTAGACGGCGTACTCCAGATCGATCGAAGACACATCGGTCTGAATCCCAATTCTGTTATCACCGACGTTACTCGATTTCATCAGTTGATAGCGTCACCGACTAAAGAGTCACTGGAGGAGGCGGTCGAACTCTATCATGGAGATTTACTGACCGGTTTAGAGATACGGGATAGAGTATGGCAGGAATGGCTCACCATAGAACGAGAAAGTCTTCGCACACGAGTAGTGAAGGCGTTGCGTTGCTTAATCGATCACTACGGAGCTGGTTCTCAATCAGAACAGTTGATCGAGGCCGGGCAGAAGTTGGTCAAACTGGAGCCGTTTCAAGAAGAGGGTTATCGAGCGATGATGCGGGGTTATGCTGAATGTGACCAACGCGCGATGGCATTGAAACAGTATGAGCGTTGTCGAGAACTGTTGCAGAATGAGCTGGATACCAGTCCAGATTCCGCAACGCGACATTTGTTTTCACAGGTCAAGGATGGAAGCATCGGTACAGGGCAGAATGACCGGGTAGTTACTTCAGATATTCGATCTACCTCTCGTTTTCCCCTTCAGCCAACGTCTAAGGTGTCTCAGGTGCTTGAGGAATTGCCTCGAACAGGAGTGAACACTTCAACGCCGTCCATTCTAGTTATGCCCTTTGTCAACTTGTCCGATGACCGTGAACAGGATTATGTTGCACGTGGCATAACTGACAATATCATCATTGCCTTAACGCGCTTCCGGGAACTGTTTGTATTCGCTTACAAGACGTCATTGGCAACTGAAGATATGTTTAACGCTGCAACCGATGCCCACGAGCAACTGGGTGCACGTTATGCGGTGGAAGGGGCGGTTCAAAAAACAAATAACCGGATACGAGTCAGTGCTCGATTGATTGATGCACAAACCGGTCGGCATCTGTGGGCACAAAACTACGACCGGGACTTGCATGATCTTTTAACCGTTCAAGATGAAATAACAGGATTAGTCGTAAACTCGCTTATTGGCACGGTTGAAGAAACCGACCATAGGCGCACATTAGAAAAGCCGCCAGAGGAGCTGGCTGCCTATGACTATGTGCTTAAAGCTCGAGTTCTGCTCAGCCGAGATCGATATATTAAGACGGTTGAATACGAAGCGCGTGATTATTATAGAAAGGCGTTAGAGTTGGATCAAAACTATGCACCGGCTTATGCGGGCCTGGCAGTGAGTTATACAAATGAGCTGCACTGCACGTGGTGTGAACAGCCGGAACAGGCGCTATCAACGATAGAAAAATACGCAAACAAGGCGCTTGAACTCGACAGCACCAACAGCATGGCTCGATATGCTTTGGCGACCGCTTATTATTTACGAGGTGAGTATGAACGCGCCAACCTGGAAATAGAACACGCCATCACAATCAACCCGAACGATTACCACAACGTGTGCGCTAAGGCGTGGTTTCTGACGTACTCGGGTCATCTGCAGGAGGGGCTTCAGTGCAGTATTGATGCTCTGCGTACTAACCCTTATGCAGCTGATGGCTGCCTGGAGACGATAGGTCTTGCACAATACTTGTCAGGTGACTACGGTGAAGCCTTGCTTGCTTTTGGCAAAACCGAGTACAACAGCATGTTTAAACTCGCTGGTATGGCGGCCTGTTACGCTCAATTGGGACGCCTCGAAGAAGCAAAGCACATAAGTCAGGAGTTTATTAAGATCTCGGTAGGCGAAGAATCAAAAAAAGCACCAGTAGCCGGTAAACATTGGCATTCGTATTGGAACAGGATATATAAATTCAAAGTCGAGAACGACCGTCAACATTTTCTGGAAGGATTAAGAAAGGCCGGGATCCCTGTTAGTTAAAACGAACAACGGGACGGTGGGAGTGATGTTTCGTCTCCCTTTTCTACACACGCTAGCTGACCTCGGATTCCAGTCAATACGTACCTCTTGAAATAGCTGAGCATTTTACTTGGGCGAAATTAGCGCTGTAAGAGAGTACATTGTGAAAGGAATCGAGACGCTATATCCAGGATGTATAACTAAGTCACCAAAAAGTAGTATTGGAAAGTAACGGTAGCAGAAGAGTATTGTCTTAGAGATAAATCTCCGGTAGTTCCTAAAGTGCAAGATCTGACTGAGGCCCTAGACCAGCAAGCCGCAACCAACGCCATCCTCGATGTCATCTCAGACGCACCGGGTGATCTTCAGTCGGTGTTCGACATGATTGCACGAAGTGCCAAGCGTTTGTGTCATGCCCGATTCTGTGGTGTTTTTCAGTTTGACGGCGAAACTCTCCACCTGGTTGCACATTACGGAATTTCACGTTCGGGGCTTAAGACATATAAACAGGAGTTCCCGAGGCCACCCGGTCGTGAAACAGCCATCGGCCGAGCAGTTCTGAGTGGTGGAATTGTGCACATCCCCGATGTGAAGACGGATCTCGAATATGGAAGCACCCTAGTACGGACAGTGAATTATCGTAGTGTCGTTGCAGTGCCCATGTTGCGGAATGGTAGGCCTATCGGCGGGATTGCTGTTCTACGTTCGGTTGCAGAGCCTTTTCCCGAAAGGCAAATTGAACTCCTTAAAACCTTCGCCGATCAGGCCAGTATTGCCATTTTAAACACTCACCTGTTCCAGCAGATTCAGGCAAGCAATCGCGACTTGAGTGAGGCTCTGGCATATCAAACAGCAACGAGTGAAGTTTTACGACTCATCGCGAGCTCGCCCACTGAGCTTCAACCCGTATTTGACACAATCGCCCGTAGCGCTAAAGAGCTGTGTGACGGTCAGTTCAGCGGTGTGTTCCAGTACGATGGTGAAATTATGCACCTGGTCGCCCACCATGGGCTGCCTTCAGAGGCCGTTAAGGAGTACCTGAAAGTGCATCCAAGACCTCCAGGTCGGGATACAGCCATCGGCCGTGCGATTTCGGAACGCACGATCGCTCATATCCGAGATGTGCAAGCGGACCCGGAATATGGTCCTATGGCGCTCGCACGGGCCAGCGACATGAGGAGCATCGTGGCAGTGCCAATGCTACGTGAGGGCAATCCTATTGGAGGTATCGTGGTGTGGCGCTCTGTTGCAGAACCGTTCCCTGAAAATCAGATTGAACTTCTAAAGACCTTCGCAGATCAGGCCATGATTGCTATCGAAGGTGTACGACTGTTCCGCAAAGTTAACCGCCAACTGGACATCATCCGTGAGGTCTTTGGTAAATACGTACCGGAGAATGTGGCTGAGGCTATCGTCGCGGGCAAGGGTCATATCAAGCCCATCCAAACTAAAGCAACGGTTTTGTATTCTGACCTTGAAACTTTTACGAGTATTGCAGAGGAAATGCCCCCCGAACAGGTCGTCCAAATGCTGAATGAGTACTTTCCGGCTGTGATTGAGCCGATTAACCGTCACGGGGGTGTAGTCAATCAGTTTCAAGGCGATGCTATGTTGGTGACTTTCAACGTCCCGGTAGAAGACCCGCATCACGCGGACAAGGCAGTTACCGCCGCATGTGAGATCCAAGAGGTAGTCAAACACCAGACTTTTGCAGGGGTTTCGCTTCGAACCAGGATAGGTATTAACACCGGGACAGTGGTTGCCGGTAACGTCGGTTCGGGCGATCGAATAAACTATACAGTACATGGTGACGCGGTGAACGTGGCGGCCCGGCTTGAGCAGCTCAACAAGGATTACGATACGCTTGTCCTGGTTTCGGGTAGCACAGTCTCGTTACTCACTGGCACTTACCCTTTAGAGCCCATCGGGAAGGTGACGATTCGGGGCAAACATGAACCGGTTGAGCTTTTTAAGCTCGCAAGCGAATAGAAGGACGGGCTGGCAAGAGCCAACCTTTAATCCGTCCATCCACTTTTTAGCCCAATTCGAACGTTGTAACACCGTATAGCCTGTTTAGAGGCAGGTCTGGTTGCTTGCCGGTATACATACGGGCCGTTTCAAACACCACTGTCATACCGTGGCGCTCCGCCAGATTCACCGCGTGCTGGTTGACTTCGGGAGTGTCGAGAAAAACCAGAGCATCCTTTTCGGCGTGTGCGCATAAAGCTACAAAAAGCGTCTCGGCCAAACGTGGATCATCAGCGAACAGCGGGCCGATCTTGTATCCCAACCGGCATGGACGGAGCACACCGTAACCCTGAAGTATTCCGTTTTCTACGATCCCAAGGCCGGTGGCCATGGGCTGAGTCACCCAACTTTCAAGAAAGAGCGTTCGGTCGTCCGGAAAGAACGGGCGGTCGTAGGCAAGGATGTCATCGAACGGGAAATCTGACAAAGCAACCAGTCTCTCGTCGTCGGGCGCATCGCAACCTCCCATACCCCGATAGCGAATGTTTCGATAGGCGTAGTTGAAACCGGAACGTTTGTAGTTGTCCTGTTGGTCCACCACACCGTCCAAACCGATATTGCGCCCTCTTAGACGCTCCAAGCCGGCGCTCCAAATGCGGATACCAAAACCTCGACCACGATACTCTGGCCTGACGATATAGAAACCAAGGAACCCAAACGATGACCCATAGCGGACGACGGAAATGACGGACACAGGTGTGGCACCGAGCATTCCAACAAGAAAGCCGCCGGGATCGGTGTGAAAAAAACACTCGGCATCGTGCAAACCCGGGTTCCACCCTTCTGCCGCTGCCCACTCGACGGCCGTATCGACTTGGCGCCGGTTCATGGTTTTGATTTCGTAATCTTTCATTGTATGCTCGACCAAAATGAGCGCAGAAGGATTAAGGAAGCCCTGATTAATCGCGGCGAGGGCGCCGCTCCTTCTGTAGGAGGCGCATCCCGCGCCGATTTTGATCTATACCAATCGTGAAATCGTTAATTATTCAGAGCTTCCTTAAACTTTAATTCTTCCGTCCCCATTTTATCAGTCGCGGTCAGCTCGACCACTCCCGACTCAATCGAAATTTGCGGCCACAAACTGCCAATTGATGATCTTCCATATTTTATCTAGGTACTTGGCTCGTTCGTTACGGTAATCGATGTAGTAGGCGTGTTCCCACACGTCGATGGTCATGAGAGGTGTCAGGTTTTCGCGCAAAGGATTACCGGCATTAGACGTGTTAACGATATCGATGCCACCGTCAGTGGTCTTGACCAGCCATGTCCAACCTGAACCGAAGTTGGTGGTGGCAGACTGATTGAAGGCTTCTAGGAAGGTATTGAACGAGCCAAAGCGATTCTTAATCGCTTCATCCAGTGCAGCGCCAGGTTCGCCACCTCCATCAGGGGTGAGGCAATTCCAGTAGAAAGTATGGTTCCACACCTGTGCTGCGTTATTGAAGATACCGCCATCAGCCGTTCGAATGATGTCTTCGAGCGAACTATTTTCATATTCTGTGCCGGGTAGCAGTTTGTTCAGATTCGTGACATAGGCTTGGTGGTGTTTGCCATAGTGGTAATCTATCGTTTCCGCGGAAATAATAGGCGCTAGAGCATCGCGGTCATACGGCAAAGCGGTAAGTTCGAAAGACATCGATATTTCTCCTTAAAAAGTTCGCAGTTGTTAGCTAATTAGGAGAAATATAACAACAGCGTCGTAAACGTTTCGTGAATAACCTAACTGTTTTTTGTTGTTGGAAAAGGGAGCAAACAGATTAAAGTTTGATTCCTCTCCCTTTTCGTTCCGCGTCGAGGAGCGCTCGTTTCCGGTCCAGCCCCCAACGATAACCGCCAAGGCCACCGTCACCTCGTAACACGCGATGGCAGGGTACCAGCACACCGATACGGTTGGCCGCGCACGCAGAAGCCACGGCCCGGACCGCTTTCGGCCGTTCGATTTGGGTGGCGAGTTCACCGTAACTGAGCACATCGCCTTCGCGTACGCTTAAGAGAAATCGCCAAACCTTCATTTGAAACGCAGTTCCGCGTAGATCGAGTGGCAAATCCGGCCGAGGTGCGCCTTGGCTGATGTGAGCATCGAGGGCTTCGATCCAATCGTCGAGTTCCGGTGTGCCTTGTGCTGGGGAGGGGACGAGCTTTGCTTTCGGAAACTCAGCTTGGAGTTGCGCAAGGAGAGCTTTCTTGCCTTTCCCAAATTGTACGAAACACACACCGCGTTCGGTGGCAGCCATCATCAGAGGGCCGAGCGTCGTGTTACGACACACGTGGGTTATAGTCTCTCCCGCCCCACCCGAACGATAGGCCTTTGGTGTCATGCCGATATTGCGTAGTTGTTCGCCATAGACTCGACTCACCGAACCAAACCCTGCAGAAAAGATAGCTTCAGTGACATCGCCGCCTTCCTTCAGGGCCGTCTTGAATCGTTTGATCCGAACCGAGTTTTGATAGGCTTTGGGCGAGACACCGAACACAGACTTGAAAACACGCTGGAAACGGGACGGTGAAAGACCGCTTCGTTTTGCGAGATTCCCCAACGTCAATCGTTCATCGGCATGAGCTTCAATATATCGAGCGATCTTAACGAGCTTGGTCAGCCCCGGTGCGATTTCCAAAGGCTGACAGCGTTTACAAGGTCTAAAGCCCGCGGCCAGGGCCGATTCGGCGTCCAAGAAAAAACGCAGATTTTCCGGTCGGGCCTTTCGAGCAGTGCATGAAGGACGACAAAACACGCCCGTAGTAACCACGCCGTAGAAAAAGCGGCCGTCGCACGCCTTGTCGCGTTTTGCAATCGCTGTACGCATTTCCTGTTCAGATGGCATCGTCTTGACTCCTCTATATTTCGTTGATGATGCCATTTGACCTTGGGTGAAACCTTTCGTCCATCCGATTCTTGCTAAGCATTCTATTCTTACAAGCGGAGTAAATTAACGGTGTACTGTGTGGCCCACTACTCTAGGGCGCTATATTGTGAATTGGGGTGCAAGAATCAGATAGTGTTCCCGCACCGAATCCCGCTAGTCTAAATCAAATCAGACCAAAACGAGACTGGGATTCAAAATGACACCTTCCATCAACTCCGCAATGGATACACGTACTTGGGCAATGCTTATCATCCTATCTGTGCTTTGGGGAGGCTCTTTTTTCTTTGTTGGTGTGGTAGTGTCTGATCTGCCACCACTGACCATTGTTACACTACGAGTGGGGCTGGCAGCCCTGGCGCTTTGGTCTATCGCCTATGTGATGGGGTTACGACCGCCACGAGCCCTCGAGGTATGGCTCGCTTTTTTCGGGATGGGAGCGTTGAACAACGTTGTACCGTTTTCCCTCATCGTCTGGGGGCAAACGCATATCGCATCCGGTGTGGCATCTATTCTGAACGCAACCACGCCCTTCTTTACTATCATCGTCGCAAGTCTGTTGCTTCCTGACGAGCGAGCAACTCCGGTGAAATTCTTTGGCGTAGTCATTGGTTTTGTCGGAATTGTCGTTATGTTCGACCTATCAACACTTGGCGAAGGGAAGGGCGCACTTGCCCAGCTTGCTGTTCTCGGCGCCACGTTATCGTTTGCGTTCGCGGGTGTATTCGGTCGCCGTTTCAAGCAGATGGATGTTAACCCGATTGTTACCGCAGCCGGGCAAGTCACAGCTTCTGCGGCTGTTCTTGGTCCAGTCGCGATCTATTACGAAGGTCCAATCGATTTTGTCGCACTCAGTTTGGATTCGTGGGCTGCCATCGTTGGGCTTGCCGTATTGTCCACAGCGGTGGCGTATGTTCTGTACTTCAAGATTCTCGAAGTGGCAGGGGCCACAAATCTCCTGCTGGTGACTTTACTCATCCCGGTTTCAGCGATCTTGCTAGGGTCATTCGTTTTAGGAGAGGCACTTGAATCTGTCCATTTTATCGGGATGATGCTGATTGCCATCGGTCTTTCCATTATCGATGGCCGGCTATGGCGGCTTATGAGGAAAGTGGAGCTGCCGATAACCGTGGCCAGGAAAAGAGCGCGTAGCCCTTTAAAATAGGGTCGATAAATCGCTATCTACCCATAAGGTTTTGTTGAATCCTTAGAAACTCATCTCACCACAGCAAGGGATTTATCGAAAGCCTTACCTTAGGTAAGGTTTGCATCATCGATAGGAATACACGTTGCAAATAGAGATTCTCTGTACCGGTGACGAAATTCTCACTGGTAAGACCGTCAACACGAATTACAGTCACATAGCCCGACGTCTAGGTGAGGTCGGACTGGCGGTGGTATGGGGCACGACGGTCGGTGACGATCGCATTCGTTTGGCTGCCGCCTTTCGTCAAGCGTCGAAGCGGGCCGATGCCGTTATTGTCAACGGTGGACTGGGCCCCACCGTAGATGACCTGTCGCAAGAGATTGCCGCCGAAGTGGCAGGTGTTGAACTTGAACTGCGGGATGACTGGTTACAACGCATCCAGAAATATTATTCAAGCCGGGGCCGGGAGATGCCAACGACCAACCGCAAGCAAGCCATGCTGCCCATTGGATCTGAGATCATCGATAACCCCATCGGAACAGCTTGTGGCTTTGCCCTGACCATCAACAAGGCTCGTTTTTTCTTTACTCCCGGAGTACCGAGGGAAATGAAACGTATGGTTGATGAGCAGGTTATTCCAAGATTACTTGCGATAAGCGGCGTTAATGTTGTAACCCGGCTGAAACGGTTTCACTCGTTTGGCATCGGCGAATCACGTGCCGATCAATTGCTGCACGGAATCATCGACACCGGGGCGGAAGAGTCGATCAAACTGGGTTTTCAATCACACTATCCTCAGCTCGAGACCAAACTCGTGCTGCAAGGTCATAGTGTGAAAGAACTGCAGCAAAGACTCGCACCGGTAGAAGCTGCTGTTCGGGAACGATTGGGTAATTTCATAGTGGCAGAGGATGAACAGACCTTGGAACAACGTATCGTTGATGTCTTGCGTAGCTCCGGTTCGACACTAGCGACGATGGAAATGTTCACCGGTGGTAGCATCGCGGCGCGCTTGTTGCCACTGACCGGTACAGAAGGCTTGATTAAGCGTGGTGTCGTCTCTCGCGATCTGAACCAACTTATTGACGCGGCGGGAATAGTAGCAGGGTCTGTAAATAGTGAGTTGAATCGCATTACCGCCGTTGCGTTGGCCGATGGACTGCGCAATAAAACCGGATCCAGTCACGCATTGGTTGTTTTGATTGCACTGGATGAGGATGCGCATGGAAAAATTTTCGCCGGCAACATATTCATCGGAATTGCAGACCAAGTTGGCTCGACTTCCCGTTTGGCTCGTATGCGAGGCAGCCGAGAGTGGATACGATTGGGCGCCGTGGAAATGGGCCTGGATTGTTTGAGGCGATACCTGTTCGGTTTACCAGTAGATGAACCGATCGATTTTGAAGAACGGTTATAACTGACTACTGCGAAAATCTTTTGTCACACCAGCCAGTGCCGGAGTTAGTGACATGTTTGGCAATGAGTAAAGAGTCACAATATCCCCTGACGGTCTACTGGTTACTAGAGACATGCGCTTTTCACTCGTCATTCCCAAATGTTTTTTACCCGTCATTCCCGCATGTCGTTAGCGGGAATCCAGTTGCGTCGCGGCGAGGCCCAAGCTACTAAGCGGCTTTTTCAGTACTAACGGTCCGAACAGAATCGTCATCACAAATATATTTAGTACCGGGCGTATTTTCCTGTACCGTTTCCAGATGTACATCGAAGCGCCAGAGGTGATGCAAGTGTTTCATTACCTGCTTGGCTACATCTTCCGCCAATGGAATGCGATCGTGTTGTAGGTGTCTAAGTGTTATAGATCGGTCGCCACGCAAATCGACCTCCTGTACTTGAATGTTCGGCTCCTGTTCGCTGAGGTTGTATTGTGCGGCGAGTCCTTCTCGAATCCGTCGGTAACCATGTTCGTCGTGGATTGCGGTAACTTCGATTTCCTTTTCGCTATCGTCGTCGAGAATAGCGAAGAGTTTCAAATCTCGAATGACTTTAGGCGATAGAAACTGCAGGATGAAACTTTCATCCTTGTAGTTTTTCATCGCGTGGTGGACAGTTTCCAGCCAATCACTACCTGCGAAGTCAGGGAAGAATTGTTTGTCTTCCTCTGTCGGGTGTTCACATATACGACGAATGTCGGAAAAGACGGCATAGCCCAAAGTGTATGGGTTAAGACCATGAAAGTAAGGTGAATCAAACGGCGGTTGGTAGATTACGTTCGTGTGAGACTGTAGAAATTCAAATATGAATCCCTCGGTCACCAGCCCTTCGTCGTAGAGAGTATGCAGCAAGGTATAGTGCCAGAATGTCGCCCAGCCTTCGTTCATCACCTTTGTCTGGCGCTGTGGGTAAAAATACTGTGAGATCTTGCGTACGATTCTCACGATTTCCCGTTCCCACGGTTCCAGTAGAGGTGCGTTTTTCTCGATAAAATAGAGTAAGTTCTCCTGTGGCTCCGACGGGAATACCGGCCACTCCTCAGCCTTAGGCTTTTCTTTCTTTGGAATCGTACGCCACAGGTCATTGACTTGACCTTGCAGATATTCTTCTCGTTCTTGTTGACGACGTTTCTCGTCCTCAGCGGAAATTGGTGCGGGTCGGCGAAATCGGTCCACACCGTAGTTCATTAATGCGTGGCAAGAATCCAGAAAATATTCGACAGTTTCGACACCATGCCGTTCTTCGCATTCTGCGACATAGTTTTTGGCGAACAACAAGTAGTTAACGATCGTACTGGCGTCAATCCAGGTATTGAAAAGATAGTTACCCTTGAAAAAGGAGTTGTGCCCGAAGCAAGCATGCGCAATGACCAATGCTTGCATCGTCAGCGAGTTTTCCTCCATCAGGTACGCGATACAAGGATTTGAGTTAATAACCAGCTCGTAAGCGAGCCCGATATGACCGCGGCGGTACTTTTGCTCTGTGCTTAAGAATTGTTTGCCAAAGGACCAGTGGTGGTATCCGACAGGCATCCCCGTCGAGGAATAGGCATCCATCATTTGTTCCGCGCTAATAATCTCGATTTGATTCGGGTACGTATCGAGTTTGTAATTTTCCGCAACGCGGGCAAGTTCACTCTCATACGCCTCTAAATCCTTGAAAGTCCATTCTGAGCCTCGCGCGATTGGTGTGTGTGTATTCATGCCGACTTTTTTTCGAAAAGATCGTGAAACACTGGAAAAATATCCGAAGCCTCCGTGACTTTTTTCATGGCGAAGCATTCCGAATACTTGTCCAAGATTTCTTCATACGCATTCCACAACGCCTGGTCCTCGCCTGAGTTGATCTCAACATAAGCGTAGTACTGCACTTTGGGCAAAATACTTGTTTCTAATACATCCCGGCATTGGGGTGAATCGTCTGCCCAGTTTTCTCCATCCGAGGCCTGAGCCACATAGATGTTCCAGTCACTCGTTGGATATCGCTCGCGGATGACTTGGTCCGTCAACTTCAAGGCACTGGATACAACCGTGCCACCGGTTTCGCGAGAGTAGAAAAATTCCTCTTCGTCGACTTCGCTTGCAACCGTGTGATGGCGAATGAATACAATGTCGATCTTTTGGTAGTTCCGCTTCAGGAATAGGTGTAAAAGAATAAAGAATCGTTTGGCCATGTCCTTGATGTCCTGCGTCATCGAGCCGGACACATCCATAATGCAAAACATGACCGCGCTGCTTGTCGGCAGCGGCTGCTGGATAAAATTGTTATATTTAAGATCGAATTCGTCGAGAAATGGAATGTGGTTCAGGCGACGGCGGAGGCGATCCAGCTCTATCTTTATCTCACGCACCCGGTCTTCGGACCCTGTTTCACCCTCAATCGACTTTAACTCTTCGTCCAGTCCTTTAATCTGACGTCGAATGGCGCCGCCCAACGCAATGCGGCGCGCATGGGCACCGCGCAGAGACTGGACGATATTAAGCCGTGCCGGAATACCGTCGTTTGTGTAACCGCCTTTGACGAGTTTGTATGCTTCGGTATCTTTGAGCCGTTTCTTGACAAGATTCGGTAGCTCCAAATCTTCAAACATGAAGTCAAGAAACTCCTGCTGGGTAAGTTCAAACACGAAATCATCCATGCCTTCACCGGTATTGCTGGCTTTGCCTTTACCACCGCCCGTACCAGAACCGCTGGGGGGGCGTGCGATTCTGTCACCAGTGAGAAATTCTTTGTTGCCGGGCAGGACCTGGCGTTGGCGCCCACCCTTGCCGTGACGAAATTGCGGTTCTGATACATCCTTCCGCGGGATGCTGATTTCGTCACCTCGGTCCGTGTCGGTGATACTGCGTCGGTTTACGGCGTCAGAAACAGCCTCTTTGATGTGCTTGCGATAACGGCGCAGGAAGCGCTGCCGATTAACAGCGCCTTTGTGCTTTCCGTTCGGCCGGCGATCGATGATTAGGAATGCCACGGAACATTACTGTGACTTACGTACCCGTAGATACCACTCCGACAACAGTCGGACCTGCTTCTCCGTGTAACCGTGGTCTGTCATCCTGCGCACGAAATCACGGTGTTTGTTTTTGTCTTCCTCGGACGCCTTCGGGTTAAAGGAAATCACGGGCAGTAGATCTTCTGTGCTGGAGAACATGTTCTTTTCGATTACCAATCGCAGTTTTTCGTAGCTATTCCAGGCCGGGTTGTTACCCTTGTTGGCCGCACGGGCGCGTAACACAAAATTGACCACTTCGTGACGGAAGTCCTTTGGATTGCCTATACCTGCTGGTTTCTCGATCTTTTCGAGTTCGTCGTTGAGCGCAGCGTGATCGAGAAAATCTCCGGTTTCGGGATTGCGGTAGTCCTGATCCTGGATCCAAAGATCGGCATAAGTAATGTAGCGGTCGAAGATGTTCTGCCCGTATTCCGAGTAAGATTCCAGATAGGCTGTCTGAATCTCCTTGCCGATAAACTCGATGTAACGAGGGGTCAGGAACTCTTTGATGAAGTTCATGTATTTGTCACGCACATCGTTTGGAAACTGTTCCTGCTCGATCTGCTGCTCGAGAACGTAAAGCAGGTGTACTGGGTTGGCTGCGATTTCCGTTGCATCAAAGTTGAACACTTTCGACAAGATCTTGAACGAGAAGCGTGTGGACAAGCCGGACATACCTTCGTCAACACCGGCACTATCTCGGTATTCCTGAATAGACTTCGCTTTTGGATCTATATCCTTGAGGTTTTCACCGTCGTAAATCCGCATCTTGGAATAGATGCTGGAGTTCTCCGGGTCCTTAAGCCGCGTCAATACGGCAAACTGAGCCAACATCTTGAGGGTGTCCGGTGCGCACGGTGCCTCGTGCAGTGAGCTGTTCCACAACAACTTTTCATAGATCTTAACTTCTTCAGTGACCTGCAGCGAATAGGGGACTTTGACGATATACACCCGGTCGATGAATGCTTCATTGTTTCTATTGTTCTTGAATGTCTGCCACTCCGCTTCGTTGGAATGGGCGAGAATAATGCCCTCAAACGGTATCGAGCCGATGGATTCCGTACCGTTGTAGTTAGCTTCCTGCGACGCCGTCAGTAACGGGTGCAATACCTTGATCGGCGCTTTAAACATCTCAACGAATTCGAGAATACCCTGATTGGCCCTGCACAGGCCGCCGGAGTAGCTGTATGCATCCGTGTCATTCTGGCGGAATTCTTCAAGTTTTCTGATGTCCACCTTTCCGACTAGAGAAGAAATATCTTGATTGTTTTCGTCCCCGGGTTCAGTTTTGGATATCGCGACTTGATTGAGTAAGGACGGGTGTTGTTTGACGACGCGAAACTGACTGACGTCGCCGTTGAATTCACGCAGACGTTTTGCTGCCCACGGTGACATTATGCTCGTTACATATCTTCCCGGTATGCCATATTCTTCCTTTAGAATTTGACCATCTTCGGCAGGGTTGAAAAGACCCAAAGGTGTTTCCTGTACCGGTGAGCCTTGCAGTGAATAGAAGGGTGTGTTTTGCATCAATTGCTTGAGTCTCTCGGCTAGGGAAGATTTGCCCCCTCCAACCGGACCCAGCAAATAGAGAATCTGCTTCTTTTCCTCCAGACCCTGTGCGGCGTGTTTGAAGAACGACACTATCTGCTCGATACACTCTTCCATGCCGAAAAAGTCACTGAAGGCTGGGTACCGCTTGATAACTTTGTTGGAGAAAATTCTGCTTAGACGTGCATCTTTCGATGTGTCTATTAGTTCGGGTTCACCGATAGCTATTAAAAGACGTTCCGCAGCGTTGGCGTAAGCAGTCGGATCGTTTCTACAGATCTCTAGGTACTCTTTAAGACTATATTCTTCTTGTTGTGTATCTTCGTAGCGTATCTGGTAATTGCTGAAGATACTCATCTCTTTTTTACTCCTGGCATCTGCCGGTAAATGATTCGAAACACGTGATAAAAACGGGCGGGTAGTTAGACAGATTTAAGGGCCATAGATTCACATCCAAAGATAGGTTTTCAAATCTTTGTCCCCGGTTTTTCATTGAGATGCACCCCTAACCTAATCTAATATGTTAAGTATAGTTGACCATGAAGCTTTTGCCTCATTCCGAAAAACACAAGAGATTTCCTATGTTTAAACGACTGTTCTA
>JASJAT010000116.1 GCA_030066885.1 Arenicellales bacterium
ATAGTCGGATTTGGCCGTAAGCCGCCTCATGGCCGCTGCGATGCTCGATCTAATTTACTTTCGAAACTGTGGTCGGCTCTCATGCAGAAAGCAGACCTTTACTGTTTCCTTATATAAAGAAGGCTTGACAGGCAGCTGCCGACCATTTCTGCCATTCGAATAATCGCCACAAAAGTGGGGCGCCAGAGTCTGAGTTGAAAGCATGATGTTCAACCTGCCGCTTCCTTAACAATTCTGTAACGAGGCTGTCATGTTGAGACTTTAGCCTCAGTTACATGAAACACAATAGTCGAAGCACTACTCAGGAGCAGCAGAAGGCTTCAAATTGGTGGTCTTGGCTAACATTGTTAGCTGTTGCTGGTACGGTTCTGCTGACATGGCTATTTCTTCTTATCCTTAGCGCGTTACAAGCTTAGAGAGCATCCGTGATCTGGCGAGATACACAAAACAACGTTACATATTCAAGTGGAGCAAGAGTGATATTGCCTTTCTGATTCAGGGTATGCTGCTCATCGTTTCTTCCGATGTGGATGGGGTGTCAAGGTGATTGGTGTCTGGGTTATGAATGTTGCACACTTGAGAGTATTGAATCAGAAAATTCATATGAAACAGGAATCGTACTTCTACTGCGATCTGACCGGAGGGTATTGTGAACAATCGATGTCTGACGAGTAATTTGTGCCGATGCGTCGTTCACAGCCTGACCGCTTTAGTATTTATTTTAGCTCTAGTTTGTATTAGCGCGTGGCTTACAGGTGCAACATTACCTTCCTGGTCAACATCGACATTACTGGCGGTGGTTATTTTCCTTGTTTCCGTCGCCGTCTGCGTGACGCTGGTCTGCACAGTTTTTTACGTCATCGAGAAGATCACCGGGCCCCTGTTTCCTTAAACCTACATTTCTTACCAGTTCTCATTCAAAAACGGATAGATTAAGAATAAGGTCACCCGTTAGCCTGCTCATGGTAGAACTGAAGGCCGTTGACCCCTAGGATGTACTTGTCGAATAGCAAGTGCCAGGATGGGCCTTCTATTTCATCCGCTTGATAGTCGTATTCGTCAAAGGCAGCTTGAGCCGTCCCCTCAGTGGGATAACCACCCTTGTTAGTTGGTTCAAAAGCGAAAGTAACAAAAGGACAAAAACAAAAGGCTATTATGGCAGCGATTACAGCTCGTCGCATTTGGGTTCTTAGGACCTAAACCTAACGTTTATGTTGCAAGTTTTCCTGCGCTCACCGAATGCTGAAAACGGTGCCTCGGAAGAAACCATGCAGCAATCAAAACGACGAACGCGGAACCGGCAAAACCGACGAACTGGATATCGAAGCCCAAACCGATGTGGTGCATTCCCGCAATCAACGGAACGACAGCGGAGCCCACCCCGAGAGACAAGACGTATTCGACCGACAATGCTCTTGCACGTAGACCCGAACGGACATAGCAGCCAAGCAGCCAGCTGGTAATAGGGATCTCGGCAAAGATCAGCGTGACCAATAACATCGCCAACGCTAACGCAGTCCAACCTTGCAAATGAGATAGCCCCAGAAGCAAAAGGATCTGGGCTGTCAATAGACAAAACAGAATCGCCCGGGCACCAAAGCGGTCCAACAGTTCGCCGACGGGCAGTTGAGCAAAGGCAGCGACAGCGAAGACCAAGCCGGTGGATGCGCCAATCCAGGCAAGATCCCCCCCGAAGGTCACTAGGCGCTCATCGAAGAACTTCGGCAGCGAAACAGTAATCGCATTAAACACCAAACCACCAAAAAGAGCCGCCACGCAAACTATGACGAAGACGACGATTTGAGTGCCCCGCGGGGCTGGTTCTATCGCAGCGTACGATCTGGCCTCATGCCGGGTTGGCGGAGCGCCCGAGCGCAGCCGGCGCAGACAGAGAGCGCAACCCAGCACCATGGATACCGCGCCCGGCAACAGAAAGGCGCTTTGCCATCCCCCGCGGGCGGCAAGAAAGCCCGTGATCAGGGCCCCCGCCGCCAAACCCATGTTCCCGAACACGCCGTTAACTGCCAGCGCACGGCCGGTGCGATCCGCGATGTCGGGGACCAAGGCCAGACCGATCGGATGATAGAGAGCCGCGAACAGGCCGAGAAGACCTAGACCTAACATCAGCATCTTCGGGCCCGTGGACAAGCTAATCAGCAAACTCGACGTGCCACACGCGACAAAGAAAAACGCGATCAGGAGTGTGCGATCGAAACGGTCGCCAAGCCATCCGGCCGGCAGGGTCCCGAAGGCGAACATCACGTACACCGGAGTGCCAAGGGCCAAAGCCTCCCCATAGGTCAGACCCCATTCAGCGGCAATCGCGATTGCTGCCGTCGGAAAGATCAGGAGGAACAGGTGGTCGAAGAAATGTGCAGTATTCAAGAACATCAGTGCTTCGCGTCGCGACATGGCTCGTACTCTTTACACAGGGTTGTGCTTGCAATGTAGGGCATCTGCCGTTTACATTCTATCGATGAAATTCCAAAATATATCTCTAAAATGCCAAAACCGATTCTTGTAACTGTAGAAGGTTTTGCGTCCGACTTTCGTACTGGGGAAACTATCGAGGCGCACGCACACAACGCCCACCAGATCGTCCATGCCCTGGCCGGCGTTATGCGGGTGCGGGTCGAAGACGGAACCTGGATTGTGCCTCCCGGGCGGATTTTGTGGATGCCGGCGCGGACACGCCACGAGATTCATTGCATCGGCCTCCTGAAGATGCGGACCGTCTATCTGGATGGCTTCCACCCATCATTTCCCACGGCCGTAGGCGTCACCAGTGTATCCCCGCTCATGCGCGAGATTATGGTCCGGCTGGCCGAGGGTGCGGAAACACAACAGTTGCCCCATTTAACCGCCCTTCTGATCGATGAGATCGCCGCAATGACCTTCGAACCATTGCACCTGCCGCACGCCAAGGACGAGAGAATCGCCCGATTGAGTTCGGCTCTGCTCGAGCAGCCGGGTGACCACACCTCATTGCGTGGCTGGGCCGATCGCCTGCGTTTGTCGCCTAGAACCCTGATCCGTCGTATCAAGGACGAAACCGGCATGACGTTCCGCGAGCTCAGACGACAGGGGCGAATCTTGGCGGCCCTTGAACGTCTACCCCTTGGTGAGTCGGTCACCAACGTCGCAATGGATGTTGGCTTCGATAGCCCAAGCGCGTTTATCCAAGCCTTCCGGAACGTAACCGGCAAGACTCCTGGTCGTTACTTGAAATGACTCCGCCTAGGTTCGAAACCAGCAGAATACGGCGAGTCCTCCGGGGACCGTCTTCCAACCCCGAAACAGACCAAGACAACAGTGCCAACCAACGACGGTTTATATGACATGCCCGGCCAATAGTTGCTGTTCGTTCAGATAGATCGGCTCTCTCTGAACGGTCAACTGCGGACGAGCAGGCGAGCCTAGATAAAGGGTGGCTTCATACTCAAATGCGACTTTACGATTGGAGTGTTTTTAGCACGTTATACCGTACGAACATCCTGCCAGGTGAGCATTTGATTCCATAACCACAAATGGTAGGCGGTCACTCATGGTCCGGGTGAAGTGGGCCTGACACACCTCGAATACGACGCAATAGGGCGGGCAAACGCTCCCAGTTGTTGTGGCTCGGCATTCGGCTGCTGGGTCTCGGTATGGGGTGGGGATTGGCTATTTCCGCCACCTTAAAGCGGAAGACGAAATCGGGCTCCACACCCATCCGCAGATCGGAGATAACCACAGCACCTTCCTCAGATCCAACGGAATAGAAGCCATGAGTGAACCACTTCAAGCGCTGAACCGGCCAGTGCGATTGCAACCCATCCAGCAATTCGGGTGCACTATTGATGCGCATTGTCTCGATATACGGTGATTCATCCAGCAGGGAATAGTAGCCTACGCGGTAGTGATCCTCGCTCACGGCCAACACTCGCCATAGGATCGAATTGAAGGGTGTGGGTTGGGCCAACAGGCGTTGATAGTCGAGCTTCTGTTTTGCCAGCGATGCGTGGGCCAGGTTCTGGACATAAGCTTGTGCACCCAAACCCCAGGCCAGGTAAAGCGTGCTCAGAACGAGCCCGACAAGATTGGCTCGATACCCTATTGTACTGTGCCGAAGCACAAGTGCGGTCAGGACGCCCACTACCAGAGGGAGGGTATAGGCGGGATCGATGATAAATACCGAGCCGATGGAGACGGGGTACTTGGACAGCGGCCAAAATATCTGTGTACCGTAAACAGTTAAGCTGTCCAGTAACACGTGGGTCGCAAATACCGTGTAGATGGTAATACCCCAGCGAAAACGTAACTCCCGTGTCTGTGGATGTATCTTAAGAATTAACCAAACGAACAACGGCGTGAGTGCCGCCAGAACGAACAATGAGTGGCTGAACGAGCGGTGATAGGTGAAATCAGCAACTGCGTTACCCATGGAGATAAAGACATCCAGATCCGGGACGGTTCCGCAGATCGCGCCCCACATCGTTGCCCGCGCTCCCACTTTGCGTCCAAGCAGTGCGGTACCTACGGCCGAGCCGAGGGCAATCTGGGTGACTGAATCCATCGCTAAGTGTTACTGACGTTCAAGCGGTATAAGGATGCCGAGTATAAGCCGCATAACAGACCTTTTCCCAGAACTAGCCGAGTCCGGTAGATCATCTTCCCGACAAGCAGTCGCTCACTTCCCAAGGTTTACCGAGGGAGCGCACTATCTAGCTGAAACAGTTTCGGAAAAACCAGGCCGGTTTGTTTTTTCCACTCGGCAAACTCAGGATACCTTGAAAAGACTGGTTTCAAACAAAAAGATCCACCAGTACGCGAGAGCAGTAAAGGGTGCCTAATGTTGTGCAAGAATGGCAAAGCCCAAATCGCCCTGACTAATGATTTCTATTACGCCAGAGAACACCCCCCACAACGGCCGCTGGCAATGTCAGTAAAATCCCGATAACACCGAACCAAAGCGGCGATTCCCCGATAACAAAAATACCCAAGACAACGCCGAACAGGCCAACACAGGCCGCGTTTAACAGCGGTGCCGCATCGGCAAACTTTGCAGCAACATATCCACCAATCATAGTTCCGAGTAAACCTAACAACCCACCGAGCAAAAGATATCTGGGTTCCTGGAAAGTACTTTCGATAAGTTGCCTTGCCTCCTCTTCAGGAAGATCCTCGCCTCCCGCGCCTATGCCAAGGAAGGCCATGACAGCCATCATGGCCACAAATGTGGCCGCAAGGTCAGCAGCGATGCCTAAGATTACCGCTTTAATATCGATTCCTCTAAACATCTCAAACCTGATCCGGCAGCGGGTGGCCCGGTATAAATGGCCTCTTCCACTTGGAGTATAGGACGTACAAAGCATACGTTATCTGATAGAACCCTAACAATCGGATAGTACAGATATGTGAAAAGCGCTACCTGGAAGGGCTGCAAAAGTCGGGTGTAGACATGAGCGACACTACTCCTTGAATGTTTCTTTCGGGTCGGTAGCTGAAGTAGCTACTACAATGCAACAAGATTAAAGGCGATGATGTCCGCTACCACCCAAAATGCTGCCTGGTTTTTAAAAGGCTATTTATTCTTCTCTATTCTCGAATCGACAGGTATTGAACGGCCAAGAGCAGGCAGCAACGGAGCCCAGACATCCGGGAACGCAATACAGTTACTTGGGTAGCGGGACGTTAGTGCCGTTTTTCTCGTTGAAATCTCGGTAGATTTGTTCCACCAGATCCGACATCGGTTCCTTGCCGCTTTTTGTGAAGTCGGAGAATGTATCGCCAACACCGGGCGCTGTCTCCTTTGGCCGAGTCGGATTCGTCGGCCAGATTTCCTCGTCGATTGCAGCCATGCGCACTTTGATGTCGTCCCTGGTCACATTAAAGACCATGTAGTCCGTAGCCAGTGCCAACGGACCATCATACGTCTTGCGGATTTCCTCGAGCATGAGCGGCAGTGTGTCGTGATCGTTATAGAAGTGATAACCCACTGCCAGGCGCGGTTCAGTCATGGCCATGACCTTCCCGAACTGCTGCGGCGACGTGTGTTTGAACACCGACAGGGCGAGCGCAAACTCGGGTCGGTATTTCTGCTTGTCGAGTAATATCTGAGGAGAGGCAAAGCTTTCATGTACCGATAGGTCAACACCTTTCGTGTGTTCGATCCACCATTTGTTGGGAAACGTGTCACTGCTGTAGGCGAATTTGAGACCATTCCACTCCAGGATAAAACTGACTGCCCCGTCCGCAGTATGGATGGCTGGGATCGAGCGAATGGTGACGCCGTTCTCCTGGTAGATGACCTCGTTAACGCCCTTATAGTCGAATTCATGAACTTCGATCTTCTCCCCACGGGAGTCCAGTAAGCCTTTCAATGTTACCGCGTCCCAGTTGAGCATGCGCTTGAGTCCATCGATGGCGTACTTTGTTCCCATCTCCGGTGTCGCACCGCTCGGACCCCAGACCCGAAGTGGAAAAGTTCGGTTCATCTTTACACCGCCGATCCACAGTGCATCGAGGTCACCAAAGTGGTCCATGTGAAGATGGCCAATAAAAACTTTGTCCAGATAATCCATCGGAATCTTCATGGCCGACAGGCGTTCAACCGAACCGTAACCAATATCAAAGAGGAACTTGTCGCCATTGCCCAGCTCCACGAGGAAGCAGGCGGCTGCCTGTTTGGGACGAATTGTAGGCATCCCGGTACCCAGGGCGACGACCCGCATCTCGTTTGGGTTTAAATCTTCGGTACCAGGGTAATAAACATCACGGGGTGTGACTGCTTTGACCGGGGACGGTTCGCCGGAAGACTCATGACTGCTGGCTAGGGCATCGGATAGTAGCGCGTCATCGCGCGAATATAAGCCTATTGCGATACCAAGTGAAAGCGTAGCCACCAAGACAACAGACGTAAGAAAACCGGTTTTCATTATTGCATCCTCTTTGCGTGGTCGATTGCAGCTCAAGAAAGGTTTCGTTGCAGTCTACAATACAATTGACCAGCGTTTCAGCTTTGAGTCGACTCCGGATATAGCTGCTGAAAAGCACCGTCATTGGAACGAATGTCCGCTTCCGGCAAAAAGCCCCACGTACAGAAAACAATATCGCACATCACACGTTTCTATCCCAGGCCCTTTAGCAGCCCGACAACTTTGTCTACTGATTCTTTTGCGCTCTTTGCTCGCACCACAACTGGCTCCAAGCCATCTGACACTATACCTCCACTACCTTCGATAGCGACTACAGGCTTTTTTAGTTCCAAGAATTTAGAAGCGACATTTCTTGTACCTGGGCCACCCCCTATGATAATCGCCCCAACACATAACTCGGCTAGCTTTTTATGTTTGGTATCAACGTCAGAGACAACGCGTAATTCATCGCAGAAACTATGAGCTATGTTGCGTAACTTTTCTTCCACGATCGCAAGGGTGGTTCCGCGTACACTTTTGGCTCCTTCAAACGCATGATGAAATGTTGAAGTAACATTACCTGCTGCAATACCAAAGCCTTTACTTACTAACTCTGCCCCCACACCATAGGCAAGACTATGGTTCAGATCACTGCACTCACGACCAAACCCAAGAATCGCAATGTAACTAACAGACATATTGCTACAGGTCTGACTCGTCGCGAGTGTAGTTTGAGGATGGCACCATCCGAAGGCCAGGGTCGACGCCGTTTGACCCACAAAATTTTGTCTTATACATCAAATATCAAGTATTGATTTATCAATAAGTTATAGGTTAAAGTTGATCTACTATATCAATAGTAGCTAATGAATATGGATACCGCGTACTTACAATTCTTCAACTTCTTGCAAATGGCTGGTCGTAATGCTCTTGGGTGAGATCATATCTGCCCTAGCCCTTGCAGCGGTGATGTGGGCCTTTCTCAGACTATTCCTCTGAGGGCTATTAATGAAGTCCGTTGAAGCTCAAGTAGCCCAAGATATCAGGACTCGCCAACAACTGATTTCTTCGTCTAGCTGGGCCATAGGAAGGTTCTTTTTCTGATGCCGTTCATGCGCTCTGTGGAATCCAAAAGAGCATTTGGAGATGATCATGAACACATCCCTGATGTAGCTACCACTAATGAGTGGCAAGCCGCTATCACCTCTGGCCTTGTGATCTCAGCTCTATCCTGGGTGATATTTCTGTCTGGGCCAAATGACCCACCCCAGATGAGCCTATGAACCTTCATGTCGCTAAGGTGAACCTGCCTCACCACCCAAAATTCACTGGTTCTTAATGATTACCGAAAGCCTACTTCTATTCTCTGTCGCGATCCTGGCTACATACTACTTATTCAGCTGACGTTAAAGGAGAGCAGCAGCTACTCTCTCTGGGTGTCGCTAGGTCAGTCCGCTTCCGGCGAGACGCGGTCACTCGTAGCATCTGGAGTGCGACGCAATCCATCAGATGAGTGTTTTGATCCCGACCATAGTTAGAATACACCTCGAACGTTCAGTTCTTCTATTTTCAGAACTAACTGCCATGAAAGACTTCCCCCTCAAATCTTCCAAGGTATGGAGGTCTGATCTGTCAGCCAGTGTGAAAACAACTGCACCGAAGAGCATGACAGACTCACCATCTTGAGAATTACGAAGCGTGGCAATTCGAAAGATGCCATATCGTCACTTCTCCTTAAATCAAGGATGTCATTCCTATACTATTGATTGGTCACAAATTAAGTTTCCAGTACAAATTTGTTAGTTTTTTCATTCCAGGAAACAATAACGTACCACGCAAACATGAGTATCCCGATAAGGATCACTGTACCCCAATAGCCCAAGTGGTCTGGCATATATATAAAGTAGCCGAGCACGCCTCCGTCTGTTACACCTTCCGCACGCCAGGCCTCCAATCCCTCAAAGTCGTACCGCTGAAACCACCGTGTCATAAAGGAATTAGAGAGTCCGAAAAAGGGGATGGCAAGCCAGAGCTTGATCTGCCCTTCCCCTGCCCGCCAGAAGCTACCTGAGCCGCAGCCACCGGCGAGCATCGCACCGAAGCCAAGGATCAGTCCGCCTGCGACAGCCCCCCAGCCGAACGTGCCTCGAACGAAAAATTCCTCGAAAGCCAACCCGTTACTTTTTAGGATCGCCACGCCAACAGCATAGATAAAAATACTGAGCGCCATTGCTTTAGCAAGGGTGGCGTTGCCGGTCATGTGAGGTTCACGGAAAGCTTGAATCATGCACCAATGGCCGCGTTGAAACGCGTAACCTACAGCGGCTGAGATGAGTAGCATTACACCTAGTTTAGCTACGTAGGCGTCACCACTCCCCTGGTATCGATAGGCGCCGAAGAGCAAAGTAGTCAGTGCCAACAGCCCCAGCAGGCGCTTCAAACCTAGAGGCAAATTGATAACCGCCGCGCCCTCGCTGCCCCAGGATATATGTTCAACCTCCCAATATAACCACTTCAACCCTGCAATAGCACCGATCACGATGCCTAGCCACATCGCGAAGCCGTGGGCGGAGAGATTCCCTAATGCCGCGTAAAGAGCACCAATATTGCACCCACCGGCAAAGGCCGCACCGATTCCCATCAAACAACCCCCAATAATACCTTTGATGGCTTCGAGAAGAGGCGGGATGCGGATTGCAAATTCGTTAGCAAGACAAGCTGAAACAAAAGAGCCTAAGGTAATTCCAATCAAGATAACGGACCCGGAGTAGGTAAAGAAACCGGGCGGCAGAATATCGGAGCTCCCAACTTGGTATATCAACCAATCGCCCCAGTTTCTGACACCGCCAACGATACCCCACGGTCGCATCCATGCCACCGCAGCGATACTTAATAACGCTATCACCACACCGGTTGTATTAGCGTTCCATCTGGTTTGCGTCAACGATGTATACCACTTCAAAATGTTATCTAGGTTGGGTTTAGGTACGCTGATGTTCCTATACCCTTCGAGAATTCTGTCGTAGTTGATTTGCGGTATGCTCATCATCTTCGCTCACGTAGTTGATTTCTGGTCAATGCAAGGCCTCTCGACTGCTTGACTCTGGAATAGCGTCAAGGATCCGATATATTTCATCACTATTAAAAGGCCGCGTTTCGGCCGTTGGCGGCTGCGTCGTCGTTTTTGTGTTCAAACTCGCCCAGCCGTCAGCCGGTAACCCGTCCTCAAGTTGCTGCAATGCTGGAATGAACGTCCAAAGTCCATTCTGTCTCTTTAGCTGGCCACGACCCAGACCCAGCGCCACTGGAGAGCGATGGCAGGAATCGCAGCTTCTAGCGGTGCCTGTTGTGTGAGGTGTGATCGGCGCGAACCGACGTTTAAAAATTGTCTTCTCTAGATCAGGGTGATCTAGCGTCATAATCATCCCCGGGACTACCGGGACAACGCGATTGTCTGACGTTACCCCAAGTGGCGGCGGTCCATTGACAATGTCCCAGCGCTGCTCTGTCCACACCCCCGCCGTCTCTTCCTTCGCCAGATGATCCCACTGGTTACCTTTGGAATCATACGCAGTATGGCAACCGTAACATTGTGGTGCCCAAGTGCTATGGCATGCACTGCAGCTCAATCGTTGGTGCTCTGCCTGGTATGGGTGGTTCTGCCGAGTCCAGGATGGAATGGGTAAGCTTCCGCCGCCCTGCTTTCGATAAAGTACGTTTTCTCTGCTACCAATCTCTATATGCCACAAAGGCGTTCCTTGACGTTTCGTGGTCAGGAACTTCTGTCCTTCATGCAAGTTAAAAGGAATGCGGTTAACTTGCCCTGCTAGCTTCTTTGGCCACGCATCCAGATCAAGCCGAGCGCTCGTGTTTCTGTGACAATCAGCGCACAGAATGTCGGGACTCTGATTTTGATCTTTCTCCTGTTGATCGATCCCCATTACTCCACTGGAAGTGTGACAGTCGATACACGACATACCGGCACGGTGATGAACATCCGGTTGCAGGAATTCAATAAGTCTCCCATCATCGAGTTGGCCCAGTTTTGAGTGGTCGGGGCTCTGCAATGCGGCATGCTCCACCTCCCCGATGCCAGCATAGCTCAACGAAATGCGCGACGACCGTGAATGGCAACCGAAGCACCGCGCGTCGCTAACTCGCGCGGTTAACTGAGGATGAGCGTCTTCCGGATAGCTGTTGATATGGCAGGCAAGACAACCGCCTCCGCGATCGTTGGTAGGGTTGAGGACATGGTGGTTTTTTTCCTGGTTCAAGTGACAACCGGAACAGAGCTTACGCAGCAAAGAGTCTGCCGGGGAAGATCCTAGGGTAGACAAAGTTGCGGTCTGTCCTATGCGGGGGGATTCCGCGAACAGTTCGCGGGTTGTCGTAACGATTCCCACACCTGTCGCCATGCGACTGCTTTGCACCGCCTCGACGTGCTCCAGATGACAACGACCGCAAGTCCGTCGCGCGTTGGGGAGGTTTCCAGGAAAGGCAATCAATCCAACGTGAGCACCCTGCTCTGTGCCCTCTTCCGGGCGTCCATAGTGACATAGGGTACAAGAGGCTTCGCCGAAGTGGTGCCCGCTGACAAATCCCTTACTAGATGATTTGTGGCAGCTAATGCATCCCTCAAGAGTCTTTTCGGATTCCTCTTGTAACAACCTAGACTCTGGGGCCAGTTCATCCCCAAACACGACGGCAATACCAATCGTCGTTAAAGTTGTCCAAAGCGTGAATACCGTTACATTCACATCTTCGTTAAATCGAAGTACACAAGACTCCGCGCATCGCAACATAGCGGATGATTCAACAGCCCTCACTCACGATCGATTTATTGCTTTTCTTCTTTAGTTTTTTCGGCCCCTGCGAGGATAGTTGGTTAGAATCCTGCGGCCCCGCGCTAATAGGTTGCACTGGCGGGCTGTATCCGGCCACCGCTTCGGGCCCACAAAATGAACAAGAAAGGGCGCGGCGCTCTGCATAAGTAAGAAGCTCCCCATCTACCTGACTATGCGCACCCTCCTCCGGATTTAGGATATACCGTCCCCAGTGGTTGTATCCACCCAGCAGGAAACTTGCTTGGACGTTAACCAGCCGGAGCATTGTCGCCGCTTTGGCTGCATATTCACTGCCATTTGAGTAGACCACCACTGTTTCGCTGCTGGCCACTTTTTTACGACCCTCATCGGACACTAGTTCCGGTAAAGATATATTCAGCGAACCCTTTATATGGCCGGCATTGAACTCATTCTCTGGGCGTATATCCACGGTGATAAAGTCGTGTGTCTCTTCAGCAATCCAACGGGCTAGTTGATCTGCAGTGACACGGTCTTCCTGTCGTGCTATCGAAGCGGCCACTCGCACAAAATTGTCACCACTCATTGATATCGTCTTGCTTTCCTCCTCGCCGCAAGAACCAAGCGCGAACGCAGTAATGCTAATGATCACTATCGTAAAAAGTTTTCTCACATAAACTTGCATAGTCGAATCTCCCGGTTTCAAGTCACTGCGCTGCTCCGAGCTAATGTAAAAGTTCCAGCAACTGAGGATCGAACTGGGTTGCATAGTTGGTCCAACTGCTGTGTAAACCGATATTCATCACTACCTGGCGAAGTAGATAACCACCGATTAACACAAGAAACGGAGCCAGATAGAAAGCAGCGGTGCTTTTGCCTAACAGCTCCCGTCCCTCAAGCAGGAATGGAATCAATAGGCCCAAACAGAAAAAGAAGACCCAGAAGGCTATGGTATATCGGCCACCAAGGATCAGGTTGACCGCATCGAGTCGTACTTGGCTGCCGGCACTTAAATCAATAACAAGCAACAACACCAGGAATATCTCTACCGCAATCAGGCCAAAGTCGATCCGTACAAATAGATGTCTTTCGCCCTTGTGGCTAGTACCCAGAACCGCAAGTGCGGCAGCGGTGGAAAGGGCAGAAGCCAGAAACAGAATAGGCAGAATTCCAGTATTCCAAAACGGTCGGGCAACCAAAGTATTCAGCAAAATACCGGTATATAGGCCGAGACCTAAGGCGAAAGGGATACTGATCCAGGCAATAGAGCGGCGAAAACGCTCCGACAAATTTAAGGCCAAAACCCCGATGTCAAAGCGTTCCAATCGACGAGCTAGGTTAGGATATCCCTGCCTAAACGTTGACAGAATCTGCAGCAGGCACACTGGGTAGATGATGATCAGTATCCATGAACCCCAAGACATCGGTGAAGTCGGACGAAACGCGGTATAAAAACGATATACATACCATCTATGTGAGAGGTCCAAGAACAACGCCACCATCCCGATAGAAAGCAGGATCAGAGTCCACAGCACCAGTTTTTGTGTCATGAATGGCGCTTCTTTTTGCCGGTTAGTAAGCACCATAAATGCTGCAAAGAACATAATGCCCGCCGTCAGGCCACCTAGAAAGAGATAGAGTGGCACCTCCCAGCTCCAGGTACTTAGAACCGGATCGATGTTGGGATTCGCTTTTACCGTTACCAGTATTTCTTCAACCATCTCTGGCGATCACGTTAGATAGTAGACATTGGGTTGGTTGCCCGTTTCCTGCAGCAGGGTTTTATAGTTTCGGGTTCGCAACAATCTGCTAACCTCGCTGGCGGGATCGTCAAGCACGCCGAAGTACATACAATGGGTTGGACAAGTCGATACGCAGGCCGGATCCAGGCCTTTTTCCACGCGGTGGTGACAGAATGTACATTTGTCCACATAACCCTCGGGGTGCATGATCAGCCTGGCGTCGTAGGGGCATGAGGCGATACAGGCCTTACAGCCGGTGCACTTACCTCCATCGACCAGTACGATGTTCGTATCGCGCCAGTAGTGGCTAGCGCCAGTAGGACACACGTAGACACAAGTCGCGTGCGAACAATGATTACAGCGCTCGGAACGAAACTCGGTGCTTAGGTTCGGGTACTCACCGGTGGTTTTTTCCACGACCCAGTCACGGGTCAGTCCGTCCGGCATTTGATTCTCCGCCTTACATGCGGTTACGCAATCGCCGCAACCGATGCAGACAAGCGTGTCGATTACCATGGCATAACGCGTCATCTCAAACCTCCTCTTCCACGAAGGTCACAAAATTGGCCCGCATGCCACTGGCACCCATAATGGGGTCGTGCTGTATATTGGTGATCAATGACGTATCATCCGCACCACGACCGTTGGCCAGGCGCAAACCTGCCGCAGTGTGCCCAAAACCGTGCGCCAAGAAAACGGAATCGGGCCGGATACGTTCGGTGACGCGAACGCGGATGTGGTTGCTTTCAACACCGTCCTGATTTTTCAGCTTCACATACCGACCGTTTTCCAATCCCCATTCTCTCGCCACGCGTGGGTGCACCCAGACTACGTTCTCCGGCATGATTTCGAACAGGTATTTGTTGTTTTGGGTACGGCCGAAAGTATGGGCAGGCGCGCGACCATAATTCAGTCGGTAGTAACCAGGTTGCGGCTCCTGGTGTACGGTGTATTTCGGTAATGGATCAAAGCCCAGCTTGGCAAGCTGCGTAGAGTAAAGTTCGATCTTGCCGGTAGGTGTGTTGAACTCGATGTCCTCGCCCTCGCTGAAGTACAGCGGAGTTTTACGAGGAAACGTCTTTAACCCTATTTTCTGCATTTCAGCGAGGGAACTACCCACCTGCTTCAACTGCCACTCGAGTACCTCTTTGTAATCCTGCCAGGGAAAGTATTCGCCCAGCCCGAGTCGCTCGCCCAGTTGTTTTGCAATCCACCAACCCGGTTTGGTGTCGTATTTGGGTTTGAATGCCGGCATACGCAGCGCCAGGGATGGCTGTTTTTCCGCCGAGTTGCGTAGGGTGTCGTAGCGCTCCAGATAAGTACACTCTGGTAGTACCACATCGGCGTAACCGGTGATCTCTGCGGGTTGGATGTCTATTGCGACTAGAAGGTCTAGTGAATCCACCGCTTCCTGCAGGCGACCCACGACCCCAGGCACCGTGAGTGGCAGATTAGTACCGTAAACGATCCACGCTTTATATAGTGCATCCGGTCCGATTGATGCATCGAACATTGCCGTGCTGACACCAGCATAGGCTTCCGGGTATTTCCCTTTGTTGGCATCCTGCACCCTGGCGGTGATCTTGGGATACTCAGGAACTGGGTACTTGGGTAGATTAACCTTTTCCTGCATGTAGTAGCCGCCTGGCTTCCCCCAGGAGCCAAGTAACGCATTTAAGATTGCGACTGCGCGCAGACGCTGGGTGTCATCTCCATACCACGCTACATGACGCCCGGGATGAACAAGCGTAGCTGGTGCGTTTGCCGCCATCACGTGAGCACTTTCTCGGATCTGCGCCGCCGGAATTGTGGTGATGGGATACGCCCACTCCGGAGTGAAGTGTTCCACGTGTTCTTTTAGCGCGGAAAATCCGTGGCTATAACGTTTCACATAATCGTGGTCATATAAATCCTCATAGATCAGCACATGCATCCAAGCCAACAGCAATGCAATGTCGGTTCCCGGTTTGATCGGCAGCCAATAATCGGATTTGCCGGCTGCAACAGAAAAGCGAGGATCGACAGTAATCAACTTGGCTTTATTGTGCAGTGCTGTGGCAAAAGTCTGCACTTGACTGTTGTGGAGATTCTCGCCGAGGTGGGACCCGATCAATGCGATACAACGTGAATGCTCCATGTCAGTGCGATCCGGTGAACCGATACCCTCACCGTAAGTTAATTTGAATGCCACTTCTCGGGCACCTCGACACTGGGCAAAGGAAGGTGCCACATAGGAATTCGAACCGAAGGCCTTTAGTAGATGTCTGAAATGCCCACCGCCAGAACCGTGGCTGAATAGCGCCAGTTTTTCTGGCCCGTGATCAGCCGCTAATTTCTGAAGCTTGGCAGCGATGTAATCAAGCGCCTCGTCCCAGGTTACCGACTTAAAACTTTGCTCACCGTTGTCATCTACACGCAGTAACGGCGTTTTAAGCCTATCCCGGTCCTCATAAGCGCCCAAGCCACTGGTACCACGAGTGCATAGCCGACCTCTGCTATGCAGGTCATTCGGGTTGCCGACAACCTTCCATGGTCGACCGTCATCTTTATAGACCAGGCCTGCACATTTCCAGAAGCAGATATCGCAGATGGTCGGTGAAACCGTTACCTCACCATTGCCGGGTCTACGAACCCCGCTGGCGCAACCCCCCATCAACACCGGTGCAGCGATAGCACCGGCCCCTATAAATGCAGAGGTTTTCAAGAATTCTCGTCTTTTCAACCGCTGGGCACCTGCCGAAGGTTCAAGGGCTTTTAGCTTTAGAGCATTGTCGGAGTTTACGTAAACATCACTGCGTGTTTTTTGATCTATGTTCGTAAAACCCTAAATTAGAACGGCATTTTTTAGACTTCCTTGTAGGCCGCTGGCTATCCTTTGTTGCCCTCTCATTTGCCGCGAAGGTCTGAAGAGCAGCAGCAAATAAGAGTCAGAATTGGTCCAAGTCATCGCTCAATTTCATTAAGTCTGTTACGAACTCCAACTCGTTCAAATAGACGAGTGGGAGGCTGGGTAAGAGCGGAACTTTACAGTGAGTATTAGTTCTCTCTGCTATCGCCCCTTTTCTGCCTTTCGACGTTTATGCTCCGAAACGACTGTTGTTGAGCGAGAAGAACCTCCTATGCTATGTGCAGGGAAAAAAAGATATAAACAGATACGTCGGAAGGAAATAAATCTAACTACAACAATCGTTATGTGGCAGTGAGCCGATCCGTTACAAAATCGTCTCCATAAAATTCCCTGTTAAAGGGAAAAGTACAGGGATTTTGTTTTTTAAGGAAACAAAATCCCCCGGTTTTCGGCTTTCTTCAACCGTCGTGTTCTGAAGGTAAGGGTTTAGGCAGGCCAGCTAATTTGCACAACTCAGATACCGGATCGGTGGGGAACAACTTGTAGAGCCATTGCGCATATACCTTGTGGTCGTGAAATGTCTTGCCAATGTTTCTGCCGAGCGTTTGGACGATTACGTGCATTGTGGGATGGACCTGATGTTCATTGTAGTAATCGCGAAAATAATCGATTAGCCCGATGTGTTCATCCTTCAACTCGATACCTTCCTGATTGGCTATGGCTTCAGACACTTCCTCGCTCCAATCATCTAAATTGACCAGAAAACCTTCCTCATCTGTCTCTATTATCTTGCCTTGCACTTCAATAGCCATGACTACCACCTCCTCAGAATATATACGTCATCGTCAGTTTGCTTAAGCGACCACAACGTTGCTGCAACTTACTCCAGATACATTACGATAGTCAATAACCGATAGCATGAGCGGATTATCGGCTGAGAGAAATACTAGAATCCTATGTCACTGTTTTGTGTTCTGCTGGAAGTGTTGCAGGAGGCCCATCACTAGCGCCTTTGACACGGATCAAAGCGCTTATTCCGATAAACCTTAGAATAAAGATTGGTTCGAGCCGCGAAATAGAGGAGGATTGCAATGGCCGAAAAGAACCAAGGCGACAACAGTCCCGATACAAAGGAGTTGAATACCCCGCTACTGGATGAGCTGGAAGAAGGGCCGTGGCCAAGTTTCGTTACGGATCTCAAAGCGCTATCTAGGAAAAAGCCCCAGGTTGCCCAGCTCTTAAATCAACTTGAAGAATCCTACGAGGATAGATGGAATTACTGGACCGGTACTGTACTAAATGTTTCCGGTTATGGGGGTGGAGTAATTGCACGCTTGTCTGAGAAGAAAGACAAGTATCCTGATCTGGCTCAGTTTCACACCATCCGTATTATCGCCCCGCCGGGTTTCGTCTATTCTACCAAGGCGTTGCGTAACCTTGCCGAGATCTGTGAGAAGCACGGTACAGGTATCCTTCAACTTCATGGCCTGACTGGCGATATCCTAGCGTTAGGTTTCGACGACGAGGGTACTTTTGCTGCGGCCGAGGACTTAATGGAAAACGGCTGGGACCTTGGTGGATCAGGAGCGGCGTTGCGCACTATGCAGTGTTGCGTAGGCCAAGCTAGGTGCGAGATGGCCTGCTTTGACACCATGAAAACCACCCGTTCTCTGACGAACCACTATATAAGTCTGCTGCACCGCCCGGAGTTTATGTACAAATTCAAAATAAAGATCTCCGGTTGCGCCAACGACTGTGCCAACGCGATGATAGGCGCTGATATGCCTATCATGGGGACTTGGCGAGGGCCGATGCAGATCGAGCAGGCCAAGGTAGCCGAATTCATCGATGAAAAAGGTGTGGAGTATGTCATAGACAACGTCATCACCCGCTGCCCTACGCGCTGCATCTCTTTGAAGGGCAAAGAGCTGGTAGTCGACCACGAGGATTGTGTGCGGTGCATGCATTGCATCAACGTTATGCACAAAGCCCTGAAACCCGGGAAAGAAAGAGGTATTACGATTTGTCTAGGCGCCAAGCGTACTTTGAAGATCGGCGATACCATGAGTTCCGTCATCGTTCCATTCATGCCGTTGGAGACAGAAGAAGACTTCGAGAAGCTCACCGACCTAATCGATCGCATATGGGATTTCTGGAACGACAACAGTATGGATCATGAGCGTATCGGCGAGTTCATTGCGCGGGTAGGGCTGGCGACGTTCCTGGAGGGTGTAGGTCTGGAGCCAGATCCACGGATGGTGGACAGACCTCGGACCAGTCCATATATCAAGTTTGAGGAGTTGGCGCCCGGCCCGTTTGAGGGCGAACAGAAGCAGGAACCACCGGTCTGGAACAGAGAACCCGAATCCAGTGAATCCGCTTAGTGGTAGGAGAAAGTTTCGGCATGGGCACCACAAACACCAACTTACAGTCAATCGATAAGGCGGCAAAACAATGAATGGCACTAAATTGGCCCCGCGGGATCAAGGGGCGCCCGATTACACGAAGTTTCTGCATCCAGCGATGGCTAGGAACTATGGCAAATGGGATTATCACGAGCGAATCCGGCCGGGGGTGTTGCTCTATGTAGCTGAGAACGGCGATACCCTTTACACCGTCCGCGCAGGTTCCCCTCGCACCATGAGTCCGGACCTGATAAGGAAGATCTGTGATATCGCCGACCGTTATTGTCAGGGGTATTTGCGCTTCAGTATGCGCACCAACGTAGAGTTTATGGTTGAAGACGAGGCGGACGTAGAGCCGTTGATTGAGGCGATCAAGACGGAATTAGGATTCCCCATTGGGGGTACAGGCCCCTCCATCTCAAACATCGCGCATACTCAGGGTTGGCTACATTGCAATTTGCCGGGCACGGACGCCGCCGGTGCGGTCAAGGCACTGATGGATGATCTGATCGAAGAGTTTGAGAATGAGCGTTTTCCAAACCGGGTGAAAATCGCCACTTCGTGTTGCCAGATCAACTGCGGCAGGCACGCGGATATTGCCATTATCGTTCAGCATCATCATCCGCCCCGGATAGACCACACCAACATGCAAATCTGTGAGCTGCCAAAGGTCGTGGCCATTTGTCCGGTGGCAGCTATCCGGCCCGCGGTCGTGGATGGCAATCCCTCAGTTGAGGTAGTGGAAGAAAAGTGCATGTACTGTGGTGCCTGTCACGGCCAGTGTCCCAGCATGGAGATCCGCGACGCCGATACGGACACGCTTTCCATCTGGGTGGGTGGCAAGGGTTCGAACGCCCGTACCGGGCCGTCCTTAATGAAGCTGGCGGTGTGGGGTTTGCCCAACAATCCGCCACGCTGGCCCGAAGTTTCGGCTGCCGTACGCAGAATCCTTGAGACATACAAGGAGGAAGGTAAGGATTGGGAGCGCGTGGGTGAATGGATCGAGCGTATCGGTTGGCAGCGGTTCTTCGAGAAGACCGGTTTTCCATTTACCAAGTACCACATCGAGGACGGCCCTCAGGCGATGTGGACCTACAACCGTTCGACGCACGTCAGGATCTAATCAATACGAGGGGCTGTAAAGTCATGGAAACCACCATCTTTCGTAACGGGTTGTCCCGTGGCGAGGTCGATGCCACGCTCAAGCCCTTCGACCCTGAACAAATCGTGGTCCGCAATGGGCGCAGCTGGAAATGTCCCGTTTACGTGCAACGTCTGCCGCCGTGCCGGAACGAATGCCCGGCCAGCGAGGATATTCGCGGTTACCTCACCACTATCGCGCAGGCGGAACTGTTCGACAAGTCGGTTCAGGAGGTGCTCGACGAGGCTTGGGAGATACTGACGGATAAAAATCCCCTCCCAGCTGTCCACGGCAGGATCTGCCCTCATCCCTGCGAGTCGGCGTGCAACCGTAAGTATAAGGAAGACGGAGCTGTTGCCATCAACAACATGGAACGCTTCATTGGTGACTATGGCTTAAAACGCAAACTTAAGCTGAAGAAGCTCACCGACGAGATCAAGCCGCAGAAGGTAGCGGTAATCGGTTCGGGGCCTTCGGGACTTTCCGCCGCCTATCAGATGGCCCGTCGGGGCTACCCGGTGACGATTTTCGAAGCCTTTGAAGAACCCGGGGGGATGTTGCGTTATGGTATACCGCCTTACCGTTTGCCGAAGGATGTGCTGGATGCGGAAATCCGGAATATCCTCGATCTGGGTGTGACCTTGAAGTGCAATACCAAGGTGGGCGAGGACATCCCCTTTGAAGACGTGCGCAGGGACTACGATGCCCTTTATATCGCCGGTGGCTCCCACAAAGGGGCCAGTATGGACGTCCCCGGTGAGGGATCCGCCAACGTCTTTACCGCCGCCAGTTTCTTGAACCGGGTGAATACCGGTGCCAAGGTGGACATCGGTAACCGGGTTGTGGTCATCGGCGGCGGCGATAGTGCGGTGGACGCGGCGCGCGTTTCGCTGCGCCTGCATGCCCTAAAGCGTGAAGAAGAACAGCTCGCGGAGACCCAGGCTATCGATGAGGCCGAACTTGAGGAGGCGGTCAAGGCCGAGATGGCGGTGCAAGACACCATCTCCGATAAGACCATGGTGGACGCGGCACGGGCGACCAAGCGGGTTTCCAAGTACTCGGAAGTAGTCATCGTCTATCGTCGTACCCGAGCCGAAATGCCAGCCATCTCTGAGGACGTGGATGCTGCTGAAACCGAAGGGATCCGCATCGAATATCTCGCGGCACCTGTTGGCTTCATTACGGAGGGCGGCCGGGCGACAGCCATCGACTGCATTCGCATGGAGTTGGGGGAGCCCGACAGTTCCGGGCGCCGCCGGCCCGTTCCCATCGAGGGGTCAGAGTTCACCCTTCCGGTCGACACCGTCATGGTCGGCATTGGCCAGAAACCGGACCTTGCAGGTGATATGGTCGAACTGGCTAACGAATGGGGCTGGGTGGACGCCAACAGCATTCAGGCAACCAAAGAAGCTGGGATCTTCGCCGGCGGAGACGTGTTAGGTCTGGGCATTTCCGCCCAGGCAACGGGGCAAGGTCGCGTAGCCGCACGGGCCATGGAAGCCTATCTGCAACGGACTGAGTATAAACGCCCCTATATGGGTACACCGCTTAAACATACCGAATTGCGATTAGATTATTATGAGCCCGCCCCACGCAACGAGGAGGACGAGATCGATGTGGTCGAGGCCACCACCGGTTTCAACGAGATCAGGAGCACGCTTTTAAACGACCAGGCCCTGGCCGAGGCGGGCCGTTGCATGAGCTGTGGGCTGTGTAACATCTGCGACCAATGCCGGGTTTATTGCCCGCAAGACGCGATCTCGCGCAGTAAGAAACGGCCCAAGGGCCGAACGATGTTTACCGACTACACCCGTTGCACGGGTTGTCACGTGTGTTTCGAGGCCTGTCCTACCGGTTACATACAGATGGGCATGGGTATCTAAAACGACGCTGTATTGTAATTAACCTCCCTTCTTGTGGGCATTTTTTAACCAAATATCTTCTGCTTCAAACCGAAGTTATTCTCTTTGAATCAATAGCCGCGTCCTCGCCATCTTTATCTTGAAATACCGAGGGTATATTGATGCTACGTAGGGGTAACACTCAGGATGCACTGGGGGCAGCTAAATGCAAGCTGAGGTTCCTCTTGATTCTCAAAAAGATCCAGATCCTTACCTGATACCATTATTGCAGATGACAACGAATGTTATTGCCTTTGTGCGGTACTTGAACTCAGTGAAACGACCGTTTGGCCTGCTCTGAATTTCTAATTATTGGTAATCGGGTTAAGATAAACATAGATGTTTGTTCTACATCTACTTACCCCACAGAGGAGGAACCACCATGTACGCAGTTATCAGAAGTTATTCAGGCACTGGCGCGTCGGACCTTATTGATCTTATTGCTGGACGCAAGGAAGAAGTCGAAGAGATTCTTGGATCTATCAACGGATTTGTATCCTGGACGATGATCAAAACCGAAGACGGCGGCGCGACGGTCACGGTTTGCCAAGACAAGGCTGGAACAGATGAAAGCATACGTCTCGCACGGGAATGGATACAGCAAAACGCTTCAGATTTGAATGTAGCGCCGCCTATGGTATCGGAAGGGGCAGTTGCACTACATTTGAGTTAACAGGAGTTGAGTAAAGTTGGGCTCAACAGATCACGTAGAGCCCGATTCACGACAATGCAAACCCGGCCCTGCGCCGGGTTTTTTGTTGCTCTATCAATACGACACCACGGTGATAAGATCATCGTAGGCATATTCGATTCATGGGTTAGATATCTGAAACTGGCTATCGATGGAACACTATGATTGATCAGTAGATATTGTTGCAGCGCAAGGGGCAGCGTACGGCCAATACCGGTCATTCGAACTTACTTTGCGTAAACCGAAATACCTGAGTGTTTTAGTTGGTTAAATACCTGACTGTTTTACTTGGGCGAAATAACTATTGCATAGGAGTAGTATGCATTAAAGACTCAGGAGCATTTTGGTCACTCATAACTTTAAAGGGGAGGAACCAAAAATGCTTAAACGTCTTACCAGTCAGGCATCCCTGATAGGTTTTGCTGCTTTATTAACTGCCTGCGGTGGCGGCGATAGCAGTAGTGGCGCCGGATCGACGAATGCTCCGGGTAATGTTAACCCAGCCGCAGTTGGAACTTATCAAACCACTACGTGCGTAACGGCAACCCTGGCTCGCCAATCTGTAAAGCAACAATCCTTTAGTCAATGTACCCCAACAACAACGGTAATAGCGGCCAATGGGGCATTAGCCTCGGGTATTACCGGCACTACGACTACTGTATTTGGGACAAGTTGTACCTTTCCACAACCCCCTACATTTGTGAATGGGGTAACGATATCGAATAACGACAGCTTTCTATGTTCACTACAAGGTGAATCATGCTTGGTGGATCGTTCTATAAACGGAACAGTGGCAAATCAAATGGTGAATATACGCGTTTCAGGGACCATCGATTGTTCCGTGAGTGGAAAGGCTAACTTTACAGGCACCATCAAGGGTGGGAAAGCCCGTGCGAAAGCACCGCTTGATGGCCCAGGCGATCTCAACGATACCGGTCTTTACCTAAATCTGATCGAGCAATTACGTTGAACACAAGAGTATGTGTGTTTAGCTGGAGTGATTTAAGAGCGACACAGGAATAGCATTAGTTTTCGGAAAAGGAAGACATGGCTCATTATTGAGCGGGGAGTCGCTATGGATAAAGCAGTATATAATTTTGTAGGTTAATGCACCTGGCCCTTGCCCTGAACACCTTACCGAAACACAAAAGGTGTGTTACCAGGAAATCCTAGACAATGATCAAGGC
>JASJAT010000117.1 GCA_030066885.1 Arenicellales bacterium
CCCGCCCGCATCCAGGCGAGCGTGCCCCCCTCGACAGTGAAAACGTTTGTATAACCCAAGGCTTCTGCTGATGAAGCGGCCCGCTCGGCGACCCCATCATCGCCGTCGAGAATGACTAGCTTGGTTGTTTTGTTGGGGACCAACTTTTCAACACGGTACTCGAATCTGCTGTAGGGGACCGGTACGGCAAAAAACGGATGGCCGGTACTGTGCTGACCGATCTCGCGTACATCCAGCAACGCAAGTTCCTGACTTTCCGATAGCCACTGCTTCAATAGTTTTGCAGTTACTTGCGGATTCATCTTCTGTGCCTTTTCAACTAGCTTATTCCACCAAGCTGAATGATCGCACAATAAGGTGTAAGCAGTCTGTGGCAAATAGGTTCTTTAGACTTATACATTTACGCCTGAAATTGCCTGGATTGCCATGTTCTCCGGATCGCATCCGGTGTTCTCACAATGACGAAGGTAATGGAAAATTACAATACTTTGACCTTCGCGTTGTCGAAGCGGTCATTGCGGGCACACAGATATATCCACCATCGAAAGCGTATGGTCCATCCATACGAAGCAACGAAGCAATCAGGTAATTGGGTTAATAGTATTAAGTTAAAAGTAAAAAGCGGCATAACAAAACCTAAAGCGGTATTTAGGGTAGGTTCTTTAAACTTTTAGCTTTATTCTTTAACCCTTGCTCCGGATTAAGCACATAGGAAAACATAACTGATGAAAAAGACTGCAATATCGAAATGGGATGAATTGGAAGATCGGAGGCCTGTACATGCACTTGTGGCAGAAGTCGACCTGGTAGTTGTCCGTTACGATGACACAGTTTCAGTGTTGTACGGACGCTGCGCTCATCGCGGCGCTGTTATGGCCGACGGACATGTCGATGGAGAAAATTTGATTTGTGGTGTACACGGCTGGGACTACCGATTGGATACCGGCGTTAGCGAATACAACAACAGTGAGACATTGCCCAAGTTCAACACCTGGATAGAGGGTGGCCAGGTCTGGGTAGATCACGACGAGATCGCGGATTGGGCAGAACGACATCCACAACCCTACAAACGTACGGCCTATCAAGGAGACTACCAAGATCCGATCGGAACAGCAGATGAACCTCACGTGAAATTCATTCGCAAACTCGCCACCGAAGGCCTCACGAAAATGGGTCACCATGGACCAGCCGCTGCCATGGGTGTATCACGTAACAGTTTACCTAAATGGGAAGATTTGCAGTTTGTTGTTGCTCAGTTGCACAAGTTTCCCTTGCTGGATAACGAAGCGGTTGGGACTGACCTTACCGTTGGTCCGCGTGCTAAGAAACCACTGCACCTTAAGATCCCGCTTTTCGTGTCGGATATGAGTTTTGGCGCGTTATCTGAGGAAGCCAAGGTCGCGCTGGCGAAAGGTGCGGAGCTGGCCGGTACCGGCATTTGCTCCGGTGAAGGCGGCATGCTGCCCGAAGAGCAGGCTGCTAACTCGCGCTACTTTTATGAGCTCGCCTCCGCGCGGTTCGGGTTCTCTTGGGCCAAAGTTCAAAAAGCGCAAGCGTTTCATTTCAAGGGGGGGCAGGGCGCCAAGACCGGTACCGGTGGCCATTTACCAGGGAATAAAGTGAAGGGCAAGATTGCCGAGGTTCGAGGCCTTCCCGAAGGCCAGCCGGCCATATCACCAGCCCGATTTCCAGAATGGACTGACCTCAGCCAGTTCCGTGATTTTGCCGCTGAAGTACGAGAGAAAACGGCAGGCATCCCAATTGGTTTTAAACTATCGGCGCAGCACATCGAAAAGGACCTCGATGCCGCACTCGAAGTCGGTGTGGATTACATCATACTCGACGGGCGCGGCGGCGGCACTGGAGCTGCACCATTGATCTTTCGAGACAACATATCCGTTCCGACTATACCGGCGTTAGCTCGAGCCCGACGACATCTGGACGCATGTGACGCCCCGGATGTCACGCTGATCGCCACTGGCGGGCTAAGAGTGCCGGCCGATTTCGCCAAAGCGATGGCTTTGGGTGCAGACGGTATTGCAGTGTCCAACGCAGCACTGCAAGCGATCGGTTGCCTCGGTATGCGGGCGTGCCATACCAACAACTGCCCAGTGGGTATTGCGACTCAGAAACCACATCTGCGCGCACGTTTGCCGGTTGATATCGCCGCCGAACGGTTGGCGCGTTTTTTTTCAGCGGCCGTAGAACTGATGACCGTAATGGCACGCGCCGCCGGTCACCGGCACCTTAGTGAATTTTGTATTGATGATTTGACGACTTTTAAAGCCGACATGTCCCAACTCGCAGGTGTCAACTTTGGCGGTGTAGCACCTGAGGTAGAACGTACATTTTGATGAGGCATTTTCCAAACCAACGATGCGTAAGATGATGGATATTGAAAATGTCTTTCACGTTTTAGGTAAGTAATGCCTGGCCGATAGATTTTGATCGGTGTCCGCCGCCATATAGGCGGCGGACAGAACCGGCTGTTTACGTCCTAGTCACTTCGGATTCCACTTTGTTGGCGTACTCGATCATGCCATGCACCGGTGAATAGTGTATCAATCGCTTGATTGTCTCCAATTGATCATCGGTAATATCTCCTTTTACCTTAACTTCCGACACAATCTTGGGCATACAAGAGGTGTGCGATTCCGGACCTTTGACTTCAAATAGTACACTCGGATCGATATCCGTCCGGACATTGATTTCCAAACCTTCCAGATTGATGCCGTGCCGTGGCGCGTTGAGTGCAATGCTGTTACATAAACATGCAGCAATGGCACCTAGTGCCATCTCTACTGGCTCAGCCCGATCCGTTGGACCTTCAAAACCGATCGTCTCTTCCACCTCGCGCCACGCGCCATAGGGAATCGTGTAGTGACGAGTTTCACGGTCTATCCGTTCATCGCCGATTTCATACGGCCCTATGTGGATGGTACTTCGACCCGAATGGCCTTCCCAAATGCCGCGGGCCTCAAGTCCCAGAACAACCGGGGATTCTTTTATTGCAGACCGGAACGCTTCCAGTTTGTCCAAATCCATACCAGTTACGTATTGAGTCATTTAGATCGCTGTTTCAACAATGCTTCATTGAATTGTTGCGACGATATTGTGCCGACCGCGATAACGCACTGACATGGTTGTCAGGGCTGGAAGATCCCCGGCTGGGCCAAGTGATCAACGAAATCATTGAAGACCCTGGGCGTCCTTACACCTTGGATTTGTTGGCTGGCTAATGTGCGATGAGCCGCTCGACTTTCTCCGAGCATTTCCATCAAGTTTTTGGTAGACCGGCTATGGATTTCGTCAGAGAAGTTCGTCTGCGCAACGCGGCGCGGCTGTTGAGGCAGACTCGCGAACCGATAAAAACGATAGCAGCGCGAATGGGCTATGCTAGCCGCAGTAATTTCAGCCACGCTTTCAAAGAATTCTTTCGCATCACACCAGCGGAGTACCGCGCGGCGGAATCGGTACCGGAAAGGTAGTAGAGGAAGAAAGAAAGTTAAAGTTCCAAGGATTATCTTTTAAGTTGTCTTAGGTTTTAAGATTTCACTTTTTACTTTCTACTTTGTAGTTTTAACTTTGACCTAACAATTACTTATCGACCACCAAAGCACTGGTCTATCTCGTGGCGCTCAGTAAATGTTTTCATCCAATAGACAAGAATGGTTTGAGCTTGGTCGTGGTCGACCTCGAATTTCTCTATGATGTACTGACCCGCGCCGAGCATATTTGTGACGCCAGACTCCCTCAGGTCATCCAAAAAGATAAGGTGTTCATCAGTCACGATGTCAGGGCGCTCGATCATCGCGGCGTTTCGGCGGCTACCTTCGCAGCCATTTTTTTGAGTTTCTCAAGTTCTTGCTTACAGATTAGCCGGTTGAAAGCATCTGGGTCCGTTTCCGACCATTCAACAAGTGACTCGATGTCGTTCGCGATTATCTCCAACCATTCTCTTTTCGTACTCATAGTCGCCTCCTAAGGCACGTCCGAGGTTTTAATATTTTTTTGTGTAGTAGGACAACCTCGATGTGTCCATTGAGTAAACCAGAAATGAACGGGGGCCGTGTTGATGTAGGTCAAGCGGCTTTGCTAGGCTGTTTGGTATGGTCCATCCGTACTTTTCTCAAAACCGTGCATAGATCGTGCGTAGTAGCCTTAGCGGCTGGTTTGGAAATTCTCCAAAAACCTTATAGGTATTCGCTATCCGCCGTTTTTCGTATCTTATAACCTCCCAAGAGTTCAATTTTATGCAGGAAAAGATTGCCCATTTAATCACCGCACTGAAAGGCTGCCGCTATATTGCCGACGATGACCTGGCCACCACTTTGTCGTTGATGGAGGACCTGTCGCGGCCCGTGCTAATTGAAGGTGAAGCAGGGGTTGGCAAAACGGCGATTGCGGCTGCGCTTGCTTGCGTTCGGGACACGCAGCTGATTCGACTGCAGTGCTTCGAAGGCATCGACGTCTCTTCAGCGGTTTACGAGTGGAACTACACTCAGCAACTTTTGTGGATCAAGTTGAGCGAGCAGCGTGACGAATCAGTGCATGAGTCCGATATCTACAATGAAAGGTTCCTGCTTGCCAGGCCACTTCTCAAGTCAATCCGACAGGACCGCGCACCAGTCTTGCTCATCGATGAGGTAGATCGTGCCGACGAAGCGTTCGAAGCATTTCTCCTTGAGATACTGTCCGAGTTCTCTATTACGATCCCCGAATTAGGTACTTTAACCGCTACATCGATCCCGTATGTGATACTGACGTCGAACGGCACGCGAGAGCTGAGCGATGCCCTGCGCCGGCGTTGCTTGTTTCACTATGTGCCTTATCCTTCATACGAAAAGGAGCTGGTCATTCTGAACACGCACTTACCTGACATGGATTCACAATTGCTGCGGCAGATTACTCGGTTTGTTCAGGCCTTGCGCGAGTGGGACATCCGCAAACGGCCTGGGGTAGCTGAAACCATCGACTGGGCCAGGGCCTTGTGTGGATTTGACGTTACCTCCCTTTCTGATAGTCCTGCTGTCGTCCGCTCAACTTTGTCCTGTTTGCTTAAGACTACTGAAGATCGGCAGTTTGTACGTGAACAGGGTATTGAATCGTTGCTAACGGTCAGTGCCTGATCCGGGCGATTTCCCAATTCAGAGCAGTGCCAATATCCTGGGATTCGTCCATTGTCTGCGGGCGGCTGAATTCGATGTAAGCACAGAGGATGCGGCCCTGATCGGTCGCGCACTGACTGGTTTTTCGAACCCGGACCTTAGGTTGTCGCGCACCACCTGTCGTGCCCTCTGCTGCCGCAATAAGCAGGAATGGCATCGCTTTGACGCCTTGTTCGACGCTTATTGGTTTCCGCAATATGGGCAAGACCACGAAACCCCTGAATCAGAAATGGAAAAACCGTCGCGTAGTGGTGGTGGTCTCGCCGGTATCGGGACTGGCACTGATGTCTTTGATAGTTACAAGCAGGATGACATCGGTGTAGGCGCGGGAGCAGGGCGTCAAACCACCCTGGCCAAAGCGGATTTTCGATTCCTCAACAATCGGGCTGCCATGCGCAGGATCGAAGAGCTCGCCGAATGCCTGGCTCAGCAGATACGGTCACGCCTTAGTCGACGCAGAGAACTAACCCGGCGGGCAGGGCAACTTGCGGTGAGACCAACGCTGCGCGCGAGTGTTCGAACCGGCGGCCTTCCGCTGCAACCTTGGTATGCAAGACGTCGGCTGCAGCCACCGAATCTAGTGGTACTACATGACGTATCCCACTCAATGACCTTCAACAACCCGCTTTTATTTCGTTTCACCCGAGGGCTGACAAGACGTTTCAACTCCGCCGAGGCGTTTGTTTTTCACACCCGGTTGTTCCGGGTTACGCCCATATTCCGGGAGACGTCGATAGCTCGTATGCGGGAAATACTGGAGCACAACAACAAGCTCTGGCTCGGCGGGACGTGTATCGCCGATTCTCTGGCCGAATTCCGTGAACAGTTCGCCAGACAGACGGTTAAAACCGATTCTTTAGTGATTATTATCAGCGATGGTTTTGATTCTAATGAACCTGAACAGCTGGCCACTCAGCTTAAGTGGCTGAGACAGCGCTGTCGCCGTGTAGTATGGCTCAATCCGATGTTGGAGAGAGCTGGATTTAATCCAGAAAAGGAAGCGGTGTGGAACATACGCAGGAACGTTGACCGGCTGTTACCCGCACACAGCCTGGATGCCTTGCGTCGGTGTGTTCAGGCCCTGAGCCAAGGTTAAAAGGCAGGAGCGGCACTCTCGCCGCGATAATCGATCGCCATAACTTGAATTATATCTATTAATTTCAATTATTTATTATTAAAACTTAAAGTTAAATATCATGTATTTATGACTTCCTGAATGTGTGTAATGGATCGTCCTTAACCGCCCCGGCAAGTTAATTGTCCAAACGAAAGCTCATCGGGAATCTTTGTCCAGTCAAAACTGTCAGAAAAATCAGGTCTCGAAGGAGAACACCCTGGCAATAATCGTGACCTACAGTTAATGCCCGAACGGGACATGGGATACGCTGGGATGGCGGGACACCCAATGGTATTTGCTTTGCCACCCCAGGGTGCTGTTCCTGTAAAGACACCATCGATAAAATCATACACAAACCACGGAGGAGAGTAACATGACACCTTACGGCAGCTTCGGTCGTATCGCTACCGCACTGGGTTTGGCGTTGACCATTTTTTCCGTCTACGGTCAAAATGATACGAGCACAACCCTCTCCCCGACACCGTCAACCGGCGCCGGACCTGAGTACGATGCTGAAGCGCCTTATCGCACCACGTTCTGGCGGGAAGGGGACCCTGGCGAGCGCCTCGTTTTGAGCGGTCGAGTGTTGGATACAGGCGGCAAACCCCTTGTCGGTGCGGTGGTGGATGTTTGGCAAGCCGATGGTGCAGGTCACTATCATCCAGATGCCTACCGTGGCAAGCTCACGACGGATTCTGCGGGTAAATACATCGTGCGCACCGCGGTTCCGGGCAATACATTCGGTGCCAAGCACATCCATATGATGGTGGCTCACGACAACCATGCAACAGTAACCACCCGCGTAGTGTTCAAGGGCGATCCAAATCTCTCCGAGTGGGACCGAGGTGCCGCCATTGTCCTGGAAGAGACCCGGGTCAAGGACGAGATTGTCTATGTTGGGACATTCGATGTAGTGATGCCAGGTCGATAAGGTAAAGGTCGGCCGACATGCGCGCTTCGACCGTTCTCACTGCCATCCTGGTGATTGCGTGTATGGTGGGGAGCCATTCTGTCGTTGCTCAATCGGACTCAGCGCGTGACGCCGGTCATGAGTTTTATTTCACCCGCGGGATCTACGGTGGAGACGGCGGCGAAGACTGGGGCCCGCGCTGGGCGATCGACTTTCCCGAGGCGGATGAGCACTTTCTTGTCGCACTACGCCGCCTGACCGTCATAGATGCGTCGGATGACCATAACGCCGTGGCTCTCGAAGACCCCAAACTGCGCGACTACCCGTTCCTTTACATCCTTGAAGTCGGTTCGTTGACACTGTCGGACAAACAGGCGTCAGCTCTGAGAGATTATTTGCTCGCTGGTGGTTTTATGGTTGTTGATGATTTCTGGGGTAGTTGGGCTTGGGAGAACTTTGAGTATCAGATGAGTCTTGTATTTCCCGATCGGCCCATTGTCGAAGTGCCGTTGGACCATCCAGTGTTTCACGCCTTCTATGACATCGAAGAGATCATACAGGTGCCGAACGTACATCAAACAACGGGGCCAACCCACGAATATGACGGCAAGGTCCCTCATGCGCGCGGTATCTTTGACAATGAGGGCCGGCTTATGGTGTTAATCAACTGGAACACGGATCTGGGTGACGCCTGGGAGTGGGCGGATAACCCAGACTACCCTTTGCGCTTCTCGACTTATGCGTTTGAGATCGGTATCAACTTTGTCGTCTATGGAATGAGTCACTAGGCCGTATGCTGCAAAGCTCACATAGGGGACGAATTTGTAAATCTCTCCCCCATGGAGATCATGTAGACAAGGATGCTGCATAGTGTTCGAGTTTCTCTTCAAGTATCCGCTGGATCAATTCCATATTGGTACCCTGGAGCTAGCGGTTTCTGGCGAGATTTTTATCGCGTTGGTAGCGGTCACAGCTATCTTAGTCTTGTGGCCGCTCGGTTACTCGGGTTTGGCACGACGCCTGGGCAATACCCAATGGCACAGGCCCATTTTGCTGAGTTTGCTCCGGACAGGCTTGTTGGCCATAGTTTTGTTCAGTCTGCTCGCACCGCAACTTGTTGTTCCGGTTGAAAGGCACGAGCGTGGGCGCGTCGCGATATTGATCGACGATTCGCTCAGCATGCGCATCGCCGACCAGGCCGGTTCGACACGGGCTGACTACGTCATGAACGCGTTCGCACCTGGCACGGGAGTGGTTGCGCGGGAGATAGAAACCCACTTCGAGACCGAATTTTTTCGCTTTGCAGGAGAGGTCACACCGATTCGCGGTGGGTCCGAACTGAGTTTTTCGGAGCCGAGCACCGATCTCGCCGGTGCGCTACGGCAGACCTTTGACGAGCATAGTGGTGAACCGTTATCTGCGATCATTATCGTTACTGACGGTGCAGACAATAGCTCATCTACGATGACAGACGTCCTAACCCGTTTACGCGCGGCCGGTGTGACCGTGCATGCAGTTGGTGTTGGCACAGAGCACTTTGGAAAAGATCTCGAAATCAGCGCCGTGCGGATACCGCGGGAGGTTTTTACCGGTGACACGCTCCAAGCCGAAGTGGAAATCCGGTATCGCGGGTTGGACGAGCCCACTGCAAGTCTTCTGGTAGAGGACGAAAGTCTCATTATCGCCGAACAGGAGCTCATACTTCCGCCGGGGCAGAATCAGATAAAGGCGCGTGTTGAATTCGAACTGAAAGAGGCCGGCCCGCACGGGCTTGTGTTTCGATTGCCGGTCACTGAGGACGAAGTCATTACCGACAACAATGAAGATCGTTTAATCGTCAACGTTCAAGAAGAACGTATCAATGTATTACACCTTGAGGGAGAACCGCGATTCGAAGTGAAGTTTACCCGTCGAGCCGTAACCGACGACGAAAATATCCGGCTTGTATCGCTCGTCCGTACATCCGATAACAAGCTCTACAGGCTGGGAGTGGAAGAACCTGAAGAACTGGCAGACGGTTTCCCGACTACCCCGGAGGCGTTATTTCCCTTTCGAGTCGTGATTCTGGGCAGCGTTGAAGCATCCCAACTCGATACCAACCAACAGCAGCTGCTAATCGATTTTGTCAGCCGGCGGGGCGGTGGATTGTTACTGCTCGGTGGACGTCATGCGTTTGCCGAGGGGAGTTATGGGGAATCTTCGTTGGCGGCGCTGATGCCGGTCGTGCTGGACTCGCGTGCTGCCGCGTTTCGCTCAGAAGTAAAAATAGAACCGACCCACATTGGGTTGCGTCACGCCGTTTTACGTACCCTGGATAGTGATCTTTGGCCCCGATTGCCGCGGCTTAATATGGTCAATCCCATTCGCCGATTGAAGCCGGGGGCAACGTTGCTTCTCGATGGGCGCAATGCACGCAACGAATCTTTGGTGGTACTTGCGAGCCAACGCTACGGCCGCGGCACCGTAGCTGCGTTCCCGGTTCGTGACACGTGGCGTTGGCAAATGCACAGCCGGGTTCCGGTAGACGACCGAACCCACGAAACCCTTTGGCGTCAGTTGTTGCGTTGGCTTGCTCGTCCAGCCGCTGGGCGTATACAACCTCATTTAACTCCGCAACAAGGGATCGTGGGGCAACCGGTTCAAATCTTCGTTGATGTCGTAGATCCGGCTTACCGGCCGCTGGGTGGCGCGACAGTACGGTTAGCGATCGATAACCCAATTGGGGACAGGACAGAACTCGAACTTGATTGGGAATCCTCACTAGCGGGCCGATACCAGACCCAGTTCACGCCCACGCAAAGTGGCCGCCATGATCTTCATTTGTCACTGATATCGGATGACAAAGTGGCTGCCACAGGAACCATGTATCTTCACGTAAGCGCTACCGGCCGCGAGTACCATCGGTCGGAACTCAATGCTCCCTTGCTACAACGCATAGCCGACGAAACCCGAGGTCGATATGTAGCGGCCATTGACGACTCGAACCTCACCGAAGCCATCGCGACGCCGCAAAGCGGTCGGCTGGTAACCAACCGGTTACCGCTATGGGACGCACCCGCGATCTATCTTTTCATTGTCGCCCTGGCCTGTCTCGAATGGTTCTACCGCCGTCGTTGGAGGTTGAAGTGACTCGGCCTGTATTGGTCTTCTTGTTTGGTCTTGTTGCATTGTCGGCCTCAACCCTGGCTGCGGAGCGTGACTCGCGCCACTTGGTGGTGGTTAACGGAATCGGCGGTGAAGCGTTCTATCGCGACTTATTCCACCGTTGGGCGGTGTCATTTATGGAACTCGCCGAGAAGCATCTGAACATCAATCCGGATCAAGTGTTCTACCTGGCCGAAGACCCAACCCGCACCCCGCAAAGAACCACCAGTCAGTCACGCAAGGAGGAGATCGAGCGTATCCTGCGGCTTGTTGCTGAGTCTTCCAAACCCGAGGATCTGATCATGTTGCTGCTTATCGGGCACGGCACCGCGCGTGACAACCGGATTCTGTTCAATTTGCCGGGACCTGATATGTCGGCGTCGGAGTTGTCCGAATGGCTCGACGCTTTTGAGGGAAGGCGGGTGATTGTGATTAACGCATCCTCCGCCAGTGGCCCGTTCGTACCGACGGTAGCCAGGCCCGGTCGGGTAGTGATTACAGCGACTTCCAGTGCAGCTGAAAACCAGCAGCCCCGTTTCGGTGGTCATTTCGTCACCGCTTTTGCGGCACCTGTCGCCGATAGAGATAAGGACGGCCGCGTCTCTCTGCTCGAAGCGTTCGTATATGCCACCGGTGAAGTCGAGCGCGATTATGAGCGTGAAAACAGGCTCAGAACGGAGCATGCCTTGCTCGACGACGATGGCGACGGCATAGGGACACGTACACCCGGCGGTGAAGAAACGGACGGTCGGGTGGCTGCCCGGATTTTTATGACACCCAGCGACGTGAATGTATCAACGAATGCCAATGTACTTGCATTGACCGTCGCCGCCCGTGCACTGGTCGACCGTATCGAGTTGCTGAAACGGCGCAAGCAAGAACTGAGTGTGCTTGAGTACGAGACAAAACTGGAGTCGTTACTGCTACAACTCGCCCTTAATCGACAGGCCTATCGCAAAGGTTTGCCGTGATGCACTGTTACGTAATTCCATCACCAGCGCGAGGGAACGAAATAACCTTGACTATTCGGCTTGTCCCGCACTTGATCCGGGGGAAACGCCAATCCGCACAGGTCATTGCGAGGCCGCGTCAGCGACCATGGCAGTCCAAGAATGTGCCGCACTGGATCGTTCTACGTTTTTCGGCAACAACGCAGGTGGCGAGGCACAAGGGAACCAAATGGGCTTGATTACCTCACTAAAGTTATCCGCGGGAGGATATTCGGCCCATTTGGCTCGCTTTCGCCATGCGGCGAAACTTCAGGCAATATGTGGATTAGTTATCCTTGCACTGGTTTCTTCGCCGAACACAATCGCGGCCGAGGATGTACAGACACTACTGGAATCAGGAAAGTACGCGGAGGCAGCAGCGGCGGCTCGGGCAAGCCTTGACCAAGGGATAGACACCGACCACAACGGGTATCTTTTGGGAGAAGCCCTGCTATCGATGGGGCAACTACCAGAGGCACTGGCGGCTTTTGAACAGGCGTTGTCCGATGACTCAGACCACCGTTTTCAAATCGAAGTAGCGATCAGCCGCATCTTTCTGTTACAGGGCCAGACCAACGACGCATCTCAGCGCCTGCAGCAGGTGTTGGTTGCACTTGAGTCTGATACGGAGTCGTTGTCTTCAACCGAACTGACCGCGCTCGCAGATGCCGCGCGTTTATTAGGGTATGACGATCCCGCCCGCTATCGGCTGGCACTTCGGCTTTACGAGCAAGCCATCGTTCGCGACGACGACAATCTCGCCGCAAGAGTTGCGCTGGCTGACCTGTTGCTCGACAAGTACAACAACACCGAGGCGTCGGCCCTGTACAAAGAAGTGCTCGCCATAGACCCGCGTTATGCACTGGCGCTGTTCGGCCTTGCCCGAAGCCAATATTTCGATCATTCCCGGGCGGCGATTCAACTGGTTAGGCAAGCGCTCGAGGTGCAACCGAGTCTCGTACCGGCACGCGTCCTGCTGGCACGTATGCTGCTGGAGATGGAAGATTACAGTGCAGCGGAAGAAGAGCTAGAGCAGGCGTTAACGGTCAATCCCAACTCACCCGAGGCGCTCACCATGCAATTGGTGGTTCGTTATTTGCAGAGCGACCCAGAGGGCTTTAAAACCCTGCTGACGCGACTGCGCGAACTGGTACCGGGTTACATCGAGGTATATGCGACTCTGGCTGAAATTGCGGCGCAGAACCGACTTTACTCCGATGCGGTGAGCTTTGCCCGCGAAGCGTTGGTGAGTCGACGTTCCTTTTCGCGGGCACATGGGCTACTCGGTCTGAATCTGTTGCGGTTGGGACAGATCGACTCCGGCCGCCGCAGTCTAGAACAGGCTTTCCGAGGCGACCCCTTTAATGTGTGGACAAAGAATACGCTAGACCTTGTCGACCGTCTCGATGAACTGTCCACACTTCGTCAGGGGCGATTCATCCTGGTTGCCGCCACACACGAAGCTGAGTTACTTGCGCCACTTCTGTTTCCACTTGCCGAAGCAGCTTACACGCACTTCGCGGAGCGCTATGGTCACGAACCCCGTACGCCGATTCGTATCGAGGTCTACCCCAGCCATGAAGATTTTTCCGTACGCACGGTCGGTTTGGTTGGGGTTGACATTCTGGGAGTCTCCTTCGGACCTACCGTGGCCTTCGATTCACCCTCGGTTGGTACCTTCGGTTCCATTAACTGGGGCAGTGTACTGTGGCACGAGCTGGCCCATACGTTTCATTTATCGATGTCTGGATCCCGGGTGCCGCGCTGGTTCACCGAAGGACTGGCTGTGGTGGAGGAGCACCGCGCACGGCCTGGTTGGGGTGGTGATGTAGACCCAGGATTTCTAGAAGCCTATCTACAGCAACGTCTGCCGCCGGCGAGTAGACTTAATGAAGCTTTCACGCGTCCGAGCTACCCCCGACAAGTGGTCCACGCCTATTTTCTGAGCTCGCTGCTGCTGGCATTTGTAGAAGAGCGATATGGCATAGATGCCATTCGATCTATGCTAAATGGTTATCGGGAGGGACTTACCACGGAGTCAAACGTATCGGCAAACCTTGGTTTGACCATGAGCGAGCTCGATCAACAATTCGATACGTATGTGCGAATCCGTTTCGCCCATGCACTCGAGGCCTTGGACATCTCGCTGCCGGCAAACGCGCCGTCAACGGCAGGTCCGGCCATGGAAACAACCAAGTCATTCCGGTCACTGTGGCGTGCTGGTGGCAATGCGCTTCGAGCGGGAGAACTTGAACGTGCCGAAAAGTTGCTAAGTGAAGCAAAACGGCAGTTTCCGGAGTTTGCTGGAGCGGGCAGTCCGTATCATCTGTTGGCTCAACTACACCTGAAACGGGGTAACGCCGCTGCTGCCAGCACCGAACTGGAGTCAGTCGTGAACATTAATGCAGATGACTTGAGCACTCATCGCAAGCTTGCCGAGTTATATCTGGCCGAGAACAAGCGTGATGACGCAGCCCAAATCCTCGAACGAGTCCTGTTTATCGACCCATTTGAAATCGGGATCCGCGAGCAACTTGCGTCGATCTATGAAGCGCAAGGGCAGTGGGAAAGCGCGGTGCCTGAACGTGCGGCGGCGGCCATGCTGGCCCCGTTAGATCCCGCCGGGGCCCGTTTCCGGTTGGCCAACGCCTTGGCCCAAAACAATGAATTTTCAGCAGCACGCCGCGAACTCTTACGGGCGCTTGAAGATGCACCGATGTATGATGACGCGCTGCAATTGCTGTTAGACATAAGACAAACACTTAACCAAAACGAACACCGGGCGCGGGCTGTGCCGACCGAGTGATATCACTGTGCCGAGGAGTCAGCTAGTGACGACAACGACTGCAATTGAATCTAAATCCGCCGATGATGGTGCCCTTGCCGACACGTTGCAAAAGGACTTCGACATGGTACGTTCTGAGATCGGTAAACGGATCATTGGCCAAGAAGATGTCATTGAGTTAGTCCTGCTGACTCTGCTGGCCGGTGGCAACAGTCTCATTTTGGGCGTTCCCGGTCTCGCCAAGACGCTGCTGGTGCACACTATTGCGGAAGTATTCGATCTGGCATTCTCGCGCATCCAGTTCACACCCGACTTGATGCCCTCCGATATTACCGGTACCGACCTGGTGCAGGAAGATCCGGATACCGGTCGCCGGGAGCTCGTGTTCACACCTGGTCCGGTGTTTGCCAATATCCTGTTGGCAGATGAAGTCAACCGCACGCCGCCCAAAACACAATCCGCGTTGTTGGAAGCCATGCAGGAACACCGCGTTACTGTACAGGGTCGGACTTATCCCCTTGAAGAGCCCTTCTTTGTTTTTGCAACGCAGAATCCTATTGAATTGGAAGGCACCTATCCTTTGCCGGAGGCTCAACTCGATCGCTTTATGTTTGAAATCGTCATGGACCATTTACCCGAGGGCGAGGAACTGGACGTCGTACAAACTACGACGTCGGATCAAACACCGGACCTTCAACGCATCGTCTCGGCCTCCGATCTGCTGGCCTACCAGCACTTGGTGCGACGGGTGCCGATGGCCAGTGCGGTCGGTCGCTATGCGCTGGCAATCGTACGTGCAACCCGGCCGGGCGCACCCGAGGCGCCCGATTTCATAAACCGTTGGTTATCGTATGGCGCCAGCGTCCGTGCCGCCCAATACCTGGTACTCGGCGGTAAGGCGCGGGCACTGATCCAGGGTCGGGTACACGTCGGATTTGAGGATGTACGAGCCCTGGTTCGCCCGGTCCTCAGGCACCGTCTACTCAGAAATTTTCATGCCGAGGCAGAACAAGTCACGGTAGACAGCATCATGCAAGATTTGCTGCAGGCGGTTCAGGTTCCCGATGACGCAGAAGCCGCCCAAGGCTGACTATGGAAGCCGTTAACACGAATGGCGACGCTGCCGGCACCCGCAACGGGGGAGCTCGGTTCATTGATCCACAGGTACTGACGCGCATTGGCAATCTCGACTTGCTAGCGCGAATCGTAGTCGACGGTTTTATTGCCGGTCTTCATCGCACCCTATTCCTCGGTGTTTCGACCGAGTTCGCCGAGCACCGGGCTTACTCTCCCGGTGACGATGTGCGGCGCATCGATTGGCGCGTCTATGCGCGCACCGATCGCTTTTATGTCAAAACCTATGAAGCCGAGACCAATGCTGATCTGGTGGTGGCCCTAGATATCTCCAGATCAATGGACTTCACCAGTGGTGGACCCGACGACATCACCAAGCTGGACTACGCTCGCTTCGTAGCGGCCAGTCTGGCTCACCTTGCCGGACGTCAACGGGATCGTATCGGTCTCACCACCTTCGATGTCGGCTTGGTGCAGATGATTCCACCGTCGGGACGGCATCGCGATCGGGTTTTGCGCACGTTGGAGACAATATCGGTGGGTAACGGTAGCGACATCGGCAAAGCCTTGGAGCGTCTGGGTGATAGTCTGTACAGGCGCGGAATTGTTGTTGTCATATCTGACTTTTACACGCCAGCGGAAGAGGTCATATCCGCGCTTGACGGATTGCGCGTCCGGGGACACGACGTCATCGCGATCCATATTCTGGACCCAATGGAACTAGACTTAAAACGCCACCTGGGGGTACGCAGCGGCCTTACAAATGCTGAGGCGTTACAAGACATGGAGACAGCAGAGCGGATGCCCCTTGTACCGGGGCAACAGCGCACTCAGTATCGGCGCCTGGTGCAGGAGCATATCGACACCTTACACCATGCCTCTGGCGGGCGAGGGGTCGATTACGCCTGCTTTGATACCTCCCAACCACTTGATCACATTCTGTTCCGTTATCTGTCAGAACGGGCCAGGTTGTCACACGTACGATAAGGCATATGGGCTTGCTCACACCGTGGTTCTTGGTTGGCTTTATGGCAGTGTCGGTGCCCATCCTACTGCACCTGGTACAGCGCAAAGAACCGGCCGGCCAGCCGTTTCCCTCACTTATGTTTCTCCGCCGCATCCCCGTTAAAACACGGCGGAAAAAAACCTTGCGCGACCCAATACTACTTATACTGCGCTGTCTCGCTTTGGTTTTGCTTGCCCTTGCATTTGCAGGACCTTATCTTCTAAGCAACAAAACCGTCGTCGCTACAACCACAAACAAAGTTGATCGTGTTTTTCTGCTCGATCAGAGTTATAGCATGGCTTACCCGGGTCATTGGACAACCGCCATCGACGCAGTCCGGGAACAAATTGGGGAATTGACCTCAGGCGAACGCGCAGCAATCGTGGCCTTCGATAATAGGGCCCGACTGATTGAGGGGTTTACCGCGGACCGTGCCCGCTTACAGACTGCCATCGAACAATTGCGACCCCGTTATAGCGAAACCAACTACGCTGCGGCTTTGGCAAGTGCGGAACGAGTGCTGCGCGATAGTTCGGCACAACGGCAAGAAGTAGTCCTCGTTTCCGACCTGCAGCGTGTCGGCCTGAGCGGCCTTCGAACACCCCGGCTCAACGCAGAAACCGATCTTCGGTTAATACCCATCGGTCCAGCTGCGGGATCCAACGCGGCCGTGATGAGCGTCGAACTAGCGCAGGGCGGGAGCGGCGTGGGTGAAGCACGACACGTTCTCAAGGTGCGGGCTCGAAACACCGGGTCCAAAGCGGCGCACGGGGTCCGGCTGGCCAGCACAGTCGAGGACCGCGAAAATGGATCTTACATATTCGATCTGGAGGCGGGAGCAGAGCACACACTCCAAATACCCCTTTTGATTGCCACGGACCGAGCGACGCGAGTGCAGATTCAGCTCAGCCCCGATGGTATTGCGGTGGACGATGTGTTTTACCTGACCCTGGCCGGTGAGCAACCAACCACTGTAATGTTGGTTGGACCGGATGCAGGCGACACTCATGCAGGTTTTTATTTAACACAGGCACTCGCGTTGGCCCAGGCCCCGGAGTTCGATATTGTCGACACAGCTGTGAGTGACCTCGACCAAGAAGTCCTGGCTGGTGCCGATGTAGTCATCCTTGATGATGTACGATTACCGGATGATGCGGGCAGACAAAGCCTATCCGATTTCGTCGCCCGTGGTGGCGGACTGCTGGTAGTGGCGGCGGACGGGCCACGCGGACAGTGGCCGGGGGGCGATCAAGGCTTCCTGCCAGGACAACTTGGCCAAGTCGTCAAACCCGGGAGCGGGGTCGGACGTTGGGTCACAGCGGGTGATGTACACCCTTTGTTGGATGCGCTGCGTGGAGCGTCGGTGGAGGCGTTTGCGGACGCTGAGGTTTATCGATACCGGAATCTGATCGCCACAAACGACGACCGGGTGCTGGCGCATTTTGACGATGGCGCACCGGCGTTGGTAGAACGCACAAACAGATCGGGACGGGTACTCGTCATGACCACCACTTTGGATCCGCGGTGGTCTTCATTGGCATTTACTTCCAGTTTTGCCCCGTTCTTGATCGAAACCGTCCGGTATCTTGCCTATCGACCGCGATCCGACTCTCATCTGTGGATAGGGGATAGTCTCGACCTATTCGAACAGGTTGCTCCGTTTGCACGCTCCCAATCGGTCGCCGACAGCGACCAGCCTCAGAGTATGGTGGTCGAATCCCCTGAAGGCCAAACAATCCGACTGAGCAGAAATAAAGCACTCTATTCGCCTCAGCTCCCTGGTTTTCATGAACTCCATCAAGCCGCTCTGGAAAACGAAAGCTTGCCAATCGCAGTTAACGCCAATAGAGCCGAATCGAACCTGGCCGCCCTTAGCGCAGAGCAATTTTATGAAGCGATTATGCGTCCGCAGAAATTGGACAGGGCCGCCATGCAAGACTCAACATCGATTGGTGTGCAGGCGAACGCAGACAACGGCGTTTGGTGGATTGTTTTAGCGATAGCCGTTCTATTGTTATTGACCGAGGCATTACTCGCGAATCGATTGACTGTCCGCGCGACCGTCCTGAGCCAAACGGAATAAACCATGACTTCAGTAGAAGACAACGCCGCCAGCATTGGTTCATTCACTCTTGCCTTACAGCGGCTACGTAACCGGTGGCGACTGCGTCGTGTGTTGGAAGCACTGATGGTCATGCTTGCGGTCGTTGCGGCTGCTTCGCTGTTGGGTATCCTGTTGATGGACCACTTGCGTTTCCAGCCGGAGGTTGTCGCAGCGACGCGAATCTCGGTGTATGTCGTCGCCGCTGTAGCCTTACTTTTTCTCGTGTTACCACGGGTGTTTGCGCGTATCACCCAACATCAGGTTGCCCGCTATGCGGAGACCCATGACCCCGACCTGGATGCTTTGGTACTGAGCGCGGTTGAAGCCCTGCCGGTGGCCGATGCGCAAGGAGCAGGGGACAGCTCCAGCTCGACCGAGCTATCCCGCCGTCTTGTGCGACGGGCCGGAGGTCGCCTGCATAATCGGGATCCGGCAGTGAGATTCGAGCGCCGTAAAATATGGCGCACCAGTCTAGCTTCCATCGCGATCTTGGGTTTACTGCTTCTGTCCATACTGTACGGTCCGACCGGGTGGCGTCATGGGGCTGAACTGTTGTGGTTCCCTCGCGCTGAGGCGGTGGCTAAAAACCCTTATTGGATTGAACTGTCGCCAGGGGACGCCGATGTCGTCCAGAGGACAGACCAGCTCATCACGGCGCGGGCACATGGGTTCGAACCTGGGTCAATGATATTGTTTACACGCGCCGAAGGCACTGAGCACTGGCGCCAAATGGAAATGACATTCGGCCTTGAGGGAGGCGAATTCGAGGTATTTTTGTTCAACCTCGATGAATCTGTAGACTATTACGTTGCCGGCGAAGGTGTGAAGTCGACAGTGCATAGGCTGGAGGTTTTACCAGCACCCACGGTAAGCCGAATCGATTTACTGTATCAATACCCACCGCGCAGTGGCAGGTCACCTGAATTGGTTACCGACACGGGGGACATTCGCGCGGTGCGTGGAACCCGGGTCGAAGTCCGCGTCACACCCAGCGTGCCGCTCACTTCCGGTAGCTTACTTTTAGATGGCGAACGATCTCTCCAGCTGACTGAGCGCGACGGTATTTTGGTTGCTGCCCTGAATGTCGAAGGTAACGGCCACTATCGTATAGAACTCCCCGCGGGGGCGGGACGGTTACTGCCTGCTTCCCCAGAGTACGCCATAGAAGCTCTTGCTGATACGACGCCGCTGGCAAAAATTGTTCGGCCCGGACGGGATATCGATGTGACCAGTATCGAAGAGGTCCAATTCGATATCGAGGCGAACGACGATATTGCCGTGCGTAATCTGGAATTAGTGCTGTGGATAAACGGCGTGGCCGACGAAGTCTTTCCGCTCACGACGGAGGCGGCACCGGCTCCAGAGGTAAAAGCTCAGCACATTCTATATCTTGAAGATAGGGATTTAGCACCCGGCGATCTCATCGGTTATTACGTGCGGGCCGCAGACGCGGTTGACGATTCCAGCAGGGTTGTCACCACCGACATTTACTTTATGAAAGTCAGACCGTTCGATCGTCAGTTCCGGCGGGCCAGAGGCAGCGGCGGAGGTGGCAGGGGCGGTCAAGGATTCGACGATGCGTTGGCCGCACAGCAACGCCATTTGGTCATTGCACTTTTCAAGTTACAACGGGACCGGGCCGTATTTTCTGAACAGGCGTTTACTGAACGGCTCGAAACGCTGGCGTCGGCCCAAACCCGTATACGTGACAGAGTGGATGCCCTTGTTCGGCGTCTTGCCTCACGCAACATTTTGGATTTGAGACCGGCGTTGCAACAAATGGCGGAAGAGCTGCCCAAAGCCTCATCGGCCATGCTACGGGTTGAAGCTTTGTTGGCGGCCGAGGAAAGCGACGAGGCGTTGCCACCCGCTCGAACTGCGCTTCTTCATTTACAGCGTGCTGATGCAGCGTTTCGTGAAGTGCAGGTCGCCCTCAACAACCAAGGTGGCGGCGGTTCAGCGAATGATCTTGCTAACCTTTTCCGCTTGGAGATGGATAAATTTCGTAGCCAATACGACCACGTGCAGCGAGGCCGTTGGGAATCGAATGATCAACAACTTGACGAAACCATGCGGCGGCTACAGGAACTGGCGCGTCGCCAGCAACAGGAGGTTGAACGAATGAAACGGCGCGAGGACATGGGACAGGGGGGGTCTGCCAGCCAGCGTGCGCTGGCAGAGCGAGTCGACGCGTTGTTGCGGCAGCTCGAACGCCTGACCCGGGAGAATGCAAGCAGAGAGATCGGCGAAGCGTTACACGCAGCACGCGAGGCGGCGGAAGCCATGCGAAGGGGCGCTGCTGAAGGCGACGTTGAACAAAGTCGTGTAGCTCTTGACCGCCTTCGCGAAGCACAGCGCCTGTTGGATGGGGGACGAGCCGATGAGCTGGCTCGAGGCATCGACCGGGCTCTACGCGATGCAGAATCCCTGTCACAACGTCAAGATGAAATCCGTCGAACTCTTGAAGCAATCCCAGGTGAAGAAGCCTCTGACGCCATAGCGCGGGAAGCGCTCGACCAAAAACAGCAGATGATCACCGGTATTCGCGGGCTCGATTCCAAGCTCGACCGGCTGACGGACGATGCACAGGTCGTAAAACCCAAGGCATCCCGGGCGCTGAACGAGGCTCGAGGAGCACTGCGGGCCACCGAGTTGGTTGAGCGCGTTCAGCGCACTCAGCAAATGCTGAGACAAGACTCGACTGCGCCAACAATGGAGCTCGAAACGGGGATAACCCGTACGCTAGATAGCGTCCGCGACAAAATTGGAGCTGCACGAGCAATCGCAGCCGAAACAGGACGGTCACAGGAGCGTTCCCGCCAGGCACTGCGCGCTTTGGTTCGCTCCCAGGATGCTGTGCAGCAAAACCTCCGTGCCGAAGCACGCGCACAGAGTGGACCGCGCGGCGGAACGGCTGGAGGCGCAACGGATATGGGCGGGGTTGCGAATGGCGGAACGGCAGATGGAGGACATCGAAGTGGTTGGGATGGCAGTCGCATGGCCGACGTGCGCCGGAGTTTCATCGAGGGAGGACGTCAATTGGAACACATGCACCAGGATATCGACTCAATTCTGCATGGCAGCGGAGATATTGAAGCGGTGATCAAAGGACTACTTGCCCTGGCGGAGTCATCTGCTGGGGTGGAGGACTTGGCAACGCGTCACGCTAGAGTGTTAGCGACGTTGAAAGCAATAGAGCGACAACTGCGTACCGAAAGTCCGGCGGAAGACGTGAAATTGGTTGCCACCGAACGAGCAGAGCCCGGCGTTACGTATCGAAGTGTGGTGGACGAGTATTATCGCCGTCTGAGCGAGGAAGGCGCTAAAGCGCCAAACCCGCGTTGAGGCGATTCAATCCTTGGCAGTTTTAAACTTAAAGTATTTTCTTAAGAATTTTTCTAAAAATTATATTAAACATGATCTTATATGATGTTTCTAACTGATTAAGTTACTATATATTCGAGTCACATTTCCATGGGGCGGAGCAACATTTCTGCCGTATTTTTCTCTCGCCAAGATCGCAAAGATTAAATCTAATGTCATGGGGGCAATGTATTTGTTTCATTACTTAGCAGACTTCATGTCGTCGCGAGAGGTTTTCCACATTTTCTAGATTACCGCGACCGCTGAGGCGGCCTCACAAAGGCGACGTGATGGCGGTTGGTTTTTACTCGCTACTAGAATACTGACTACTCGCCACTGTGATGCGACTGGATACACAATACGCGCTACTGCCATAATTAGGCCATATAAGTTTCGGTTACTCTAGAAGGGGTGAAGTTATGAACATTCAACAACTCAAAGATACGGCTGCAGCCATGGTGGCACCTGGCCGGGGTATTTTGGCTATGGACGAGAGTCATCCTACTTGCAACAAGCGATTCGAAAAGCTCGGGATCCCGACCACGGAGGATAAGCGCAAGGAATATCGGAGTATGTTACTGAAAGAGAATGACATGGGGCAGTACATCGGGGGTGCGATCCTGTTTGATGAAACACTTCGCCAAACTACTTTAGACGGCCAACCCTTTGCAGAAAGACTGCAGCAGATTGGAATCGTGCCCGGAATTAAAGTGGATAAGGGCGCAAAAGACTTGGCTTTACACCCCGGAGAAAAAGTCACAGAAGGTTTGGATGGACTGAGAGAACGCTTGGCCGAGTATTACCAGTTGGGCGCACGTTTTGCCAAATGGCGCGCGGTTATCACCATAGGTGCCGATATCCCGAGCCAAGCCTGTCTGGTTGCCAACGCCCACGCACTCGCGCGGTATGCAGCCTTGTGCCAAGCAGCCGATATTGTTCCGATTGTCGAGCCCGAGGTACTGATGGATGGAACCCACGATATTGACCGTTCTTACGAAGTGACACACGCAATTCAAAAGCTCGTCTTCGAACATCTGGCGGAGCAGGGTGTGGAGCTGGAAGGCATGGTTTTAAAACCGAATATGGTGGTTTCGGGTTATGAGTGTTCGCAACGGGCGGGTGTTCAGCAAGTGGCTGAAGAGACAGTGCGTTGCTTGATGAGCACCGTACCCCCATCCGTGCCGGGTATAGCGTTTCTATCCGGTGGCCAGACCGATGAAGAAGCCACCGAACATCTGAACGCCATGAACCAGTTAGGTGATGAGCTCCCGTGGAAACTGACGTTTTCCTACGGGCGCGCTTTACAGCAAGCTGCGATGCAAAGCTGGAACGGCGACAGCGGCAATATCGACCGTGCGGCCAGGGTCATATTGCACCGGGCCAGGATGAACGGTGCGGCTGCCGAGGGCAAGTATACCCCCGAGATGGAGAAAGCTGCGTAGCTCCAGAAGGGGACAGATTTATTTTTGCGGACCGAGCCTATTTCGTCGAACCCAAATATAAATCAGTCCCCGATAGATAGAGCTCAAGGGGCAAGATGGTGTCGGAGAGTACTGTAGTGACCTTCTAATCGGCTACAGGGTCTCGCGATGCTTATCAAGACAACAGATGACATCAAGCCATCCGCTTTTCTTCTATTGATTCCACTTGCTGCGACTTCTGCCACGCGATGGTGAAGCGCTTGAGTCTAGCCCGCTGGTAAAAGCTGCATAAAGTAGTTCATGCAGTCGCAAGCACTGGTGTGTTGCATTATTATTTAGGGGAAAAGCGGATATATCGTTGCCGTTTGTCTATGGTTTTGTCTTAGCCCTGTTGCTTGGTTAACGTTGGGTTCTTCCAAAAGAAAGCCTCTTAGTAGTATCCCGCCCAGCCCCGCTTGAGTTAATCTTTCTGGTCGTCGCTTAAACTGTTAACAAAAACAGA
>JASJAT010000118.1 GCA_030066885.1 Arenicellales bacterium
TCATACCCAAATAACTCAGAACAAGCCATGAAAAACATACGCCAACGCTGTACCCACAATCGCCCCTCATCTGGACCGTATACGCGGTCAAACAGATTCGTTATCGGCTTTTTGTATTCATCCAAATTCGAAAGCCACGCTTCGGCAGTCCTTTTATAGTGACTACCCGAAAAACTCCATTGTTTTTCTATAGATAAATTGTTCTGAAAATATAGCAATGTATCCCTCGCCGGCATTAAACCACCGGTAAAGAAGTACCGACCCATCCAGTTGTCATCACCCTCTGTTTCGAAAGGGTAGGCCAGAACTTTATGGCAAAAAATGTGCACGAATAGCTTACCCCCGGGTTTTAACCATTGGGAAATTTTTTGCAGGAGACTCTCATAGTTTCTAACATGCTCAAACATTTCAACGGAAACGACTCGATCGAAACGGCGATCGATCGACAATTTGTTTACATCGCAGGTAATAACCTGGACATTTTCGAGCCCGCGTAGATTTAGCTGAGATTCGATATGCTGTCTTTGACTTGCGGAATTGGACACGGCGGTTATTTTGCATCTTGGAAATCTTTCCGCCATCCAAAGTGTCAACGAACCCCATCCACATCCCAACTCCAATATCTCTTGCCCGTCTTTGATTTGTGCATTGAGCAGATAAAGGTCAAGCATTTTCTGTTCCGCCTGACCTAGATGTTCGGTGCTGTCATCCCAGTAACACGCGGAGTACTTCAAGTTCTCACCGAGAACGTATTTAAAGAACTCCGCTGGTACTTCGTAGTGCTGATCGTTAGCAGCTTCAGTTTCTATCGCAATGGGGCTGCTTTTCAAACTATTCAGCAGCCTTTCGTACCTTATACCCCTTTCGTTTGGGTCATCAATAAACTCGTCATACAGCCGCTTTTTGAGTAACTGCCTTATACCTATTCTGATCAAACGATCCGGGACTAACCTTTTTTCGGCAAAACTAATCGTATTCATATTTGTGTCTCCATTATTTAGAAGGGGGCCAAGGAAAAAACATACTGGTTTGTTGTTGATAACTTCTGTAGTTCTCGCCCCGGGACCTCAACGCTTGCTGTTCAGCAAAAGGAATCCCAGTAAAGAAGATAAGAAATAGAAGCATGATTAATGGCGCAAACCACAACCAATGACCATAGGGACCGTTAAACCCAATAAGCGGATAGGCAAACCAGTGTAGCCACTCAAAAAAGTAATTAGGGTGTCGAGAAAACTTCCACCAACCCTCTCGACAAGTCAATCCTTTATTTGCTGGGTCCGAGCGAAACACCTTCAACTGATGATCCGCGCTGGTTTCTCCCAAGAATGCTAGCAATGCGATACCGACACCCAGCGCCACCATAACTGGTTTTGGCTCAGGTGTGTTCGCCACTGCAAGAAACGGGAGCGAGAGCAAGATGATGAATCCAGCCTGCATCTGAAAGAAGACAAAAAAACCGAGGCTAGAACGTTCGCCTAACCACTCCCGCATGGCTTTATAGCGTCCATCTTCATCCTGGTCGGCGCCACGATAAAAAATGAAAAAACCCAAACGGGAAAACCAAACGACCACCAACACGGCCAGGGTGATCCGCAACCACTCCGGGGCAACACCCATGTAGGCATAATAAGCTCCCGCCAATGCCATTCCGAATGCCCAAAACACATCGACAATTCCGGCGTCTTTGGTCCTAAGTTGAATCAACCATGCAACCACCATCGCCAGGCAGCTCACCACTGCAACGACGTACAAATCGATCATAAGGGTTGCCCGATAATGCTAGGTCTATGCCAGCTGCGGGCGAATACAAGCAAGCAGGGGATAACCACTGCCCAGCTCAAGCTCAAAGCAGGATAGATAAACGACGGATATAAAATTTCCACTGCGCCGAGCCTTGAAGCGGCAAAATATGAGAGCGGTGCGGATATCATAGAAAACACGGCTGCCAGCACTAGACGGTTTTGCAGCCAACGCAAAGAATGGTTCAGTGTCAATCCAAAACCAGCCCAAAGCATCGCAATCCAGAATGGGGCCAACCCCGCATGCGGAATGGGGTAGCTGAACTTCAACCAACCGAGTTGAACCCAAACACTATCTAAAATAGAGCCCAACAAGGTGGCAAACATGACCACTGCCGCTTCTTGCCTGGGATTATCAACGTGGAAAAACTGATACAAGCAGAACAGCACTAAGCAAATTAATGCCGGAGCCATCCATTCATGGGCGGCCCCCAGGATTACCGCGAACCAAAGCCCCTGCAGGAAAACCATATTCACAATGATTTGCTTGTTCATCGCGCCAACCATTGGTCGGAAGTATTCCTAGGTTTAGCAAACAAGAGCTGCGCATTAGATATTGTTTTCTCCATGAAGCCGCCTTCACAGTAAGCCAGGTAAAACCGCCACATGCGAATAAATTGCTCGCTGTATCCCATGCCTTTGATCTTGGACAAATTCGATTCAAACCGCTCGCGCCACGCGCGGATAGTCCAAGCGTAGCTGTCGCCCTGATCCTCTAAATTGATCAGTCGCAGATCCGTCTGCTTTGCAGTACTGTTAACTATCGCGCTTACCGACGGAATGAAACTTCCCGGGAAAATGTAACGCTTGATGAAGTCCACACTGCGCAGTGATTTTTCGTACCGATAGTCCTCAATCGTTATCGCCTGTATCAGTGCGAGCCCATCAGGTTTAAGCAGACTCGAGCACTTAGCAAAATAGGTATCCAGATATTGGTGACCTACGGCCTCGATCATCTCGATGGAGACCAGTTTGTCGTAACGCCCTTCAAGGCGGCGATAGTCCTCAAATAAAACCGTAACCCTGTGTTCTAAACCTGCTTTTTTTACCCGTGCCCTTGCTGCCTCATACTGTTCGCGAGAAATAGTCGCGGTGGTGACCTTGCAGCCGTATTCAGCCGCAGCGTAACAGGCGAATCCGCCCCAACCGGTGCCGATTTCAACGATTGAATCGGCCTCGGATAGCTTTAGCTTTCTACATATCCGGTCGAGTTTTTCTGTCGAGGCTTGATCGATGGAGGTTTTCGGACTGAGGTAGGTAGCCGAAGAATACATACCGTGTTTATCGAGGAACATTTCAAAGAAATCGTTACCCAGGTCGTAGTGAGCCGCGATGTTTTTACGACTCCCTTGCACTGAGTTTCGGTTGAACCAATGTGGAATGCGCAGTATCCAATTAGCCAACGAGGCTAATCCGCCCTCCATTTTGTCCAACAGATCCCGGTTGCGGGCGAATGCGCGAACCAGCTTAGTCAAATCATCCGCGTACCAATCACCCTGGATGTAAGACTCGGCCGCGGCAATCGAACCGCCCAGGGCTACCTTTCGATAAAAACTTTGTTCCAGGACTCTCAGTTTCACCTCTAGTTCTGGCGATCCCAGCCCGACTATGCGAGTACTCTCACAGTCCGTGATCTCGATCCGAACGTCCTTAAGTTTAGCCAGCTGCGAAAGTAACGCGTTACGAAAAAACGCATCCCGACTTAAGATAGATGGTCTCAGGTTCTTAACGATCGTGTTCATAGTTAACCTCTTTGAAAAAATGCTTTGGATGCGTGTAGAAAGGCACCCGCTTAAGCCACAAACGGAGAGCCTGCCAATAAATTCTTAAAACGACTGCCAAGGTCATGAAGGGATACTGCAATGGAACAGTTCTCATGGAGTTAACTGTGAAAGGCTGGGGCTCTAGATGCAGACTTGCTTCAAAGCAAACGGACTTTTCGTCCCGCAACGCCATGTCGATTTCAATCTTTTCGGGGTGCAGATTAAAACGCCACTTATATTCCAGATTCATCGGCATGAAAGGGGATACGTGAAACTGTTTGTCAAACACAAAGTTTGACCGGCCAACATCTGTACGCTTGTTTTCTAGCACGTAACAGTGGCGTTCGTTCCACGGGGTGTTGTTGATTTCGGCCAGGATATAACTCGGCTCGGTAGCCTGGTTTTCGAAACAGAAATAAAAACTGACGGGGTTAAAGCAAAAGCCTAGATATCGCATATGGGACAACATGAGCACACGTCCGTTGAATTGATTACCCGTGCTCTTTGCAATCCGATGCTTGATTTCATCTTTGATAGTGCCGCGGTCACCACCGATATAATCTTTTCGGTAAAAACTGACTAGATTGAAGCGGCTTATCGACCAAAGCCGGCTACGGCTGAAAACACCCTCAATCTCATCAACATCCAACAGACTCATAAAAATAGGGTATTTGAATGAGTGCGCCCGCGGTTTAAATCGGCGATGGAGAATTTGACCTTGTTGTATACCGCTACGCAGCACGGGAAAGTTCCTTTTCAGCTATCGCATCCACCACCTGTTGGGCACTGCGTACACCATCCTCATGAAAACCCCAGCCCATATAGGCACCAGCGAAATAGGTGCTGTTATATCCGTTATATTCACCCAGCGATTTCTGTGCGCGCAGTGATTCAGGGGTATACACCGGATGATGGTAACAGCGATTCAGCAATACCTTTTCCTTGTCAATCAGATGGGATGCATTTAGCGAGACCAAAAGTGGGGTCGAGGTGTCGATGCCCTGCAGCATGTTCATCCAGTAACTGACGATAAAATCGTTTTCTTCGGCCTTTGGTTTGATGACATTCCAACTTGCCCAAGCATCGGGATGATCGGGCATCAAGGTCACATCGGTATGCAAGGTTATTTCGTTCTGCTGGTACGGAATAGCGCCTAGCAGAGTTCGTTCTCGGTCCGTTGCATCGGACAGTAAGGCAATGGCTTGATCGCTATGACACGCCAATATCACCGCGTCGTAGCGAGTGACATCAGTATCCGTTTTGACCATCGCACCGCTAACAGTTCGTGTAACTTCCCGCACTGGAGAGTGAACACGCAAAGAACCACTGAAATTACGCTCGAACGCCCTCACATATTGGGAAGATCCACCCGTTATGGTGCGCCAAACCGGCCTACCGGCTACCTGCAGCATTTTGTGGTTATGCATAAAAGCAACGAAATAGCGGGCCGGGAATTGGGCTACAGTGACGGCTGGCGAAGACCATAAAGCACTGGCCATAGGAACAATGTGATTGTTCACAAAGTCTTCACCGTAACCGTGAGACTGCAGATAGGCGCCTATGGTCAAATCATCGTCATCGCAGGTGAGTAGTTCCGGGCTGTGTTTGTAAAACCTCAATATGTCGATCAGCATGCGGTAAAAACGGGGGCTTACCAAGTTCTTCCGTTGACAAAAAAGTCCTTTGAGGTTCGTCGCGTTGTATTCGAGGCCAGATCTTTTTTCACTCACGCTGAAGCTCATATTTGTCGGCTGAGATTGAACCCCGAGATCCTTGATAAAGGACGTAAAAAGCGGATAGTTTGTCTCATTAAACACAATAAAACCCGTATCCACGGAACAGATTCTATCCTCCGTCGTCACGTGGTGAGTGTCGGTATGACCTCCAAGGTAACCATTGGCTTCATACAGGGTGACATCGTGTTGCATCGCCAATCTATGGGCAGCATATATTCCGGAAATCCCTGCGCCTACTACAGCAATTTTCATGAGTGGCTCCCGGCCATGGCCAGACCTTGCTCCAACTTTGTTGCAGGTACAGTTTTCATATCCCATATGAGCCCGAATAAAGACATGAATTTAAGAATGTAGAAAGTGATATCTATCTCCCACCAATAGAAACCCTGTCGAGCAGACACCGGGTAAAAATGATGATTGTTATGCCACCCCTCACCTAAAGTGAGTAATGCCAAAATTAGGTTATTACGACTATCATCTTCGGTGTGGAACCGGGTACTACCAAACTTGTGCGCTAGGGAGTTTACGAACAGGGTCATGTGCAGGAGGAAGACAGTGGAAATTAAGTAACCCCATACAAATAGTTGTAGTCCGTTTGTTCCTAATGACGGGTAGCTCGAGGCCAGCCATTCGCCGACTAAGAACAAGGCTACCCCATAGAGGAGGGGAACGACTACATCGAATCTATCCAGCCATCTAAGTTCAGGGTAACGGGATAGATCGGAAACCCGATTCGGTTTGGTTGAAAAATTATCACGCGTCAGAAACCAGCCAATGTGACTCCACCAGAATCCTTGGCGCGGACTATGGCAATCCAACTCGGTATCTGAGTTGACATGATGGTGTCGATGGTGAGCAGCCCACCAAATCGGGCCTCGTTGAGTCGCGGTGGCCCCGAGAATCGCAAATATAAATTGTAGAGAACGGCTGGTCTTAAACGACCTGTGTGAGAAGTAGCGATGGTAGAAGCCTGTTATGGCAAACATACGAACGAAATAAGATGCAACCGCCACTAACACAGCCGCCGCGCTCCACCCCACGAAAACTACACTCAGGCACGCAACGTGCAAACCGATGAAAGGGACAATACGGACCCAGTCTATTCGACTGCCGCCCCGTGTATGTTTTTTCTCGGTTTCATAGTATGCGCTGTTGTCTATCCAGCTCAGAACCGATCTTTTTAAATTAGATAAATTCACGTGTACTCCAAAAAATTCGGCGTAACATTAAAGAAAACTTTGTGAACATACTGTGAATAGGTAGTAGCCATGTATTCACACCCGTTTGACATGAGGGATCGCGATCGCTACGCCCGTCTAATCTCTGTCCCCCGTAATCAAAGTAACGAACTTGGAAAGCGCTGAACCTCGGCTGGCTGTTCAGTCGATTTGGTTTAGAAAGATCAGGCGATCGGTCTCAAATCCCAGGTCATTCGCAGTCCGAATAAACCGTTCAAGCAGCGCCTCACTTACGGTTGGTGTTCTTGCCAGCAACCACAAATATGAAGTATTGACACCCGACACAAATGCGTATTGATAATCTATATCCAGATCGAAAACGACGTATGATCCATAAAACGGGCCAAAGAAAGATACTTTCAAATATCCCTCGTCGGAGTCTCGAACGAAGTAGGCTTTGCCCTTAATCTCTTTCCAGTCTTTATTCTCGACGGAAAACCCTTTGTTGACTACCTGTATTCCGCCATCTTTTCGTAAGGAATATTCGGCGGTCACACGATCCAGTCCGCGTTCAAAGGAATGATCCAAGCGGGCAATTTCATACCATTTACCCAAATACCGCTCCAGCTCAAAATCGTTTACGGGATGCACCCCCTTGGGTAAACCTAAGCATCCGCTTAGCACATTTGCCACAATACCAACGATAAATAGTCGTAAGAACATTTTTAATAAGGTCTTCAGAGCACTGCTACACACCGCTTAGTAGAGCACACCAAGGGGTGGAATAAAGATGCTTAATTTACAAGAAGATGCAAAATCAAAACAAAATTTTTGTCAAGCAGATCTACGTCAATACACATCCTCCGGAGCGAGCTCGTGCTGCGTAACTTGCTGTGAGAGTTTAGTGTGGTGCTGATCGCGGTTGGACTCCAATAGCACCCGGGCGTCGACGTCAACCTTTCTATGGCGCGGCGTGGCGTCCTGATAAGACCACCCCCGGTAAAGGAGATATCAACATCACTTAAGCCATTGATGCCCTCGTCGGATCGCTTCGATTCGTCTTCGATTACATCTAAATCAGCTGTCGGCATGCAGACGGGCTAAACGTTCACGCGACATTCACCTTCGCTCATAGATACTTTCACTCATCAATACAATTATTTGAGCATTGAATATTTCAGACTGGAGCATAATCGCAAAAAAGCATGGGTAAAACTAATGATGTTGAACATAGAGTCCAAGAGTAGAAATCTATCACGCGGCAGCGGTTCGATGGTTAAGTTGAAGTCAAATTCAAAAAGCAACGGGGACAAGAGGAACACCTCTGAGTTACCTTCAGTTGCGACGATCAATATCCGTAATCTGCGGCTGCGCACTTATATTGGTTTCAACCCGGACGAGAGGGTTAAAAGGCAGGATGTCGTGATCAACATTGAGATCGACTATTACATCAACAAGGGTGTTCTGAGTGACGAAGTTGACGTTGCGTTAAATTACAAGGTAATAACCAAGAAAGTCATCAAACGTGTCGAAGACGGCCAGTTCCTGCTTTTAGAGAAATTGGTGGCAGATATACTGGCGATTTGCAGCGATCATCCGGATATCAACCGCGCCTGCGTCACGGTTGATAAACCCAATGCGTTACGCTTTGCCGATTCTGTCTCACTGACGCTCGAATACCGTTGCGATCAACAGAGCACAAATGTCGCTACGGGAGAAAACTAAATGAGCGCCAACCCAATTCCTATCACTCCTCGCGTTGATTTCGATCTGAGCCCCGAGGCCTCTATGGTACGGGCCGCCCTCATCGAACACGGACTGGAGACGCCAATGATCGAGACAGAACTCAGTGCACAGCAAAAGTACGAGCGCATCAAAATCTTGATGGCAGAAGTAGTGAGTACCCTTGGTCTCGATTTATCTGACGACAGCCTTGCCGAAACGCCTCATC